>JANJSW010000046.1 GCA_024711415.1 Thermomonas sp.
TGGGCGTGTCGATGGCCAACGCTCATGCCGTCGCCGCTTCGCGCAAGCAGCCGCTGTGGCAGTACCTGGCGGGTGGCCGCGACGTCGCGCTGCCGGTGCCGATGATGAACATCATCAACGGCGGTGCGCACGCCGACAACAACGTCGACATGCAGGAATTCATGATCCTGCCGGTGGGCCTGCCGACCTTCGCCGAATCGCTGCGCGCCGGCACCGAGGTGTTCCACGCGTTGAAGTCGGTGCTCAAGGGCCGCGGCCTGGGCACGGCGGTGGGCGACGAGGGCGGCTTCGCCCCCGACCTGCGCAGCAACGAGGAAGCGCTGGAAACCATCCTCGAGGCCATCGGCAAGGCCGGCTACAAGGCGGGCGAGGACGTGCTGCTGGGCCTGGACGTGGCGTCCACCGAGTTCTTCGAGAACGGCAAGTACAACCTCACCGGCGAGGGCAAGCGCCTGACCTCGGAGCAGTTTGTCGACTTCCTCGCCAACTGGTGCGCGCAGTACCCCATCGTCACCATCGAAGACGGCATGGCCGAGGACGACTGGGACGGCTGGAAGCTGCTGACCGACCGCCTCGGCGGCAAGGTGCAGCTGGTCGGCGACGACCTGTTCGTCACCAACCCGCGCATCTTCCGTGACGGCATCGGCCGTGGCGTGGCCAACGCCATCCTGATCAAGGTGAACCAGATCGGCACGCTCAGCGAAACGCTGGAAGCCATCGCGATGGCAGATGCGGCGAAGTACGCGGCGATCGTCTCGCACCGCTCCGGCGAAACCGAGGACACCACGATCGCCGATATCGCGGTGGCCACCACCGCCACCCAGATCAAGACCGGCTCGCTGTGCCGCAGCGATCGCGTGGCCAAGTACAACCAGTTGCTGCGCATCGAGCAGCAGCTGGGTGCCGCCGCGCGCTACGCCGGCCGCGATGCCTTCGTCTCGCTGAAGCGCTGAGCCTGCACGTCGCCGTGGGCAAGCCGTTGCACGTGCTGCTGGTCGTGCTGGTGCTGCTGCTGGCGGCGCTGCAGTACAAGCTCTGGTACGGCAGCGGCGGCCAGCACGAAGTGGCCGCGCTGACCGTGCAGGTGAAGACGCAGGTGGCCGAGAACCGCCGCCTGCAGGCGCGCAACGATGCGCTGGCCGCGGAAGTCGCCGACCTCAAGGCCGGCGGCGAAGCGGTGGAAGAACGCGCGCGCAGCGAGCTGGGCATGGTCAAGCCGGGCGAGACCTTCTACCGGGTGATCGACGGCGCGCCGGCATCCGCCGCATCCGCCGCATCCGCCGCATCGGCGGGCGAGGCCGCGCCGCAGCCATGAGCTGGGCGCTGATGCCCGCCGCCGGCAGCGGACGCCGCTTCGGCGGCGAGGTGCCGAAGCAGTACCTGCCTGCCGCCGGCAAGCCGCTGATCGCGCATGCGCTGGAGGCGCTGCTGGCGCATCCGCGCGTCGATGGCGCGGTGGTGGCGCTGGCCGCGGACGACCCGCACTGGCCGGGCTGGACCAGCATGCACGGCAAGCCGGTGATTGCCTGCGTGGGCGGCCTTGAACGCGCCGACTCGGTGCTGGCCGCGCTGCGCGCGCTGCCGGAAGGTGTGGCCGAAGACGTGCTGCTGCTGGTGCACGACGCCGCGCGGCCGAACCTGCGCGCCGGCGACATCGGCAAGCTGATCGACGCGGCAATAGCCTGCGCCGACGGTGCCATCCTCGCCGCGCCGGTGCGCGATACCCTCAAGCGCAGCAGCGTCGACGTTCGCATCGAGGCCACCGAGCCGCGTGAGCGCCTGTGGCGCGCGCTGACGCCGCAGGCGTTCCGCCGCGACCTGCTGCGGCGCGCGCTGGAAGCGGCGCAGGCCGAAGGTGTCGCGGTGACCGATGAGGCGATGGCGGTCGAGCGGCTGGGCCTGCATCCGCGCCTGGTCGAAGGCCGCGAAGACAATCTGAAGGTGACCACGCCGGCGGACCTGGCATTGGTCGAATTCCTGCTGGCGAGGACGCCATGAACATCCGCATCGGACAAGGCTTTGACGTGCACGCCTTCGGCGACGGCGACCACGTGATGCTGGGCGGCGTGCGCATCGCGCATGAGCGCGGCGTGCTGGCGCATTCCGATGGCGACGTGGCGCTGCACGCGCTGTGTGATGCAATGCTGGGCGCGCTGGCGCTGGGCGACATCGGCGTGCATTTTCCGCCGTCGGATGCGCGCTGGAAGGGCGCCGACAGCCGCGCTTTCGTGCGTCATTGCAACGCGTTGGCCTCCGAGCGTGGCTGGCGCGTGGGCAATTGCGACATCACCGTGATCTGCGAGCGGCCGAAGGTCGGGCCGCATGCGCAGGCGATGCGCGAGCTGATCGCCGCCGACCTCGGCATCGACATCGATGCGGTCAGCGTCAAGGCGACCACCAGCGAGAAGCTTGGCTTCACCGGCCGCGGCGAAGGCATCGCGGCGCAGGCGGTCTGCCTGCTGGTGCGGGCGTGACGATGGCTGTGCGCGCCCACGGCGCGCCGGTGCTGGCCGCACGCATCCGCAGCAGCGCGGAGGATTTCTTCGTCGAGGAACTGCCGGGTTTCGAGGCCAGCGGCGCCGGCGAGCACCTGCTGCTGACCATCGAGAAGCGCGGCATGAATACCGCGTTCGCCGCGAAAACCCTGGCGCAATGGGCGGGCGTGGACGAATCGGCGATCGGTTACGCCGGACTGAAGGACCGCCATGCGGTGACCCGCCAGCGCTTCAGCGTGTGGCTGCCGAAGAAAGTCGCGCCGGCCATCGAGGCGCTGCAGAGCGACGAGCTGCGCGTGCTGGACCACGCCTGGCATTCACGCAAGCTGCCGCGCGGCGCGCTGGCCGGCAACCGCTTCGTGCTGGTGCTGCGGGCGATCGAAGGAGAGCGCGAGGCCGTCGATGCGCGGCTGTCCGCGATCGCGCGGCGCGGCGTGCCCAACCACTTCGGCGAACAGCGCTTCGGCCGTGGCGGTGACAACGTGCGCAAGGCGGTGGCGATGTTCGCCGGCGGCCGGGTCAAGCGCGAGGAGCGCACGATGCTGCTGTCCGCCGCGCGTTCGGAACTGTTCAACCGGGTGCTGGCGGTGCGGGTGGAGGCGGGCAACTGGGACGCGGCGCTGGACGGCGAGGTGTGGATGCTGGATGGCAGCCGCAGCGTGTTCGGCCCCGAGCCGTTCACACCGGAACTGCAGGCGCGGCTGGAGGCGTTCGACATCCATCCCAGCGGCCCCCTCTGGGGCGAGGGCGAGCTGCGCAGCACCGGCGCTGCGCGCGAGCTGGAGCTGGCGGCGCTGGCCGGCGATACTGCCTCGCGCCTGCGCGCGGGTCTGGAGCGCGCGGGCCTGAAGCAGGAGCGCCGCGCGCTGCGGCTGCGGCCGACGGCGCTGGCGTGGACGTGGCGAGACGACGGCGCGCTGGAACTGCGCTTCGTACTTCCGCCGGGCTGCTATGCGACGACGGTGCTGGCGGAGCTGGGCGAGATCCGGGAGGTGGCATGAGGTGGCATCGCCACAACGGGATTCCCGACAATCCTGATTTCGAGCCGACCGCCGAGGATGGCTGGACGGCCTTGCCGGAACCGTCGCCGGAAAAGCTGCAGATGCATGCGTTGGTGCCGCTGGCGCTGACCCTCCCACTGTTCGCGCTTGGGTGGCTGTGGCTGCTGCGCGCCGGTGCACGCGATTTCGGATCGATCAGCGCGGTGGCGGGCCTGCTGGTGGTGCTGCCGCTGGTGGTGGTGCACGAGGGCATCCACCTGTTGCTGCATCCGGGGCAGGGTCGCTCGCCGCAGAGCGTGCTGGGCGGCAGCAGCAAGCACGGCATCATCTATGCGATGTATTTCGGCGAGATGAGCCGCAGGCGCTATGTGGTGGTGTTGCTGGGGCCGTTCGTCGTACTCAGCGTCCTGCCGCTGCTGGCCTGCGCCATCGCCGGGCGGTTTCACCCGCTGCCCGCGCTGACCTCGCTGTGGAACACCCTGTTCGCCTGCGGCGACCTGCTGGGTGCATGGCTGATCCTGCGCGGTTCCCCGCCCGGCGCGCGCCTGCGCAATCGCGGCTACCACACGTGGTGGCGGATGCCGCGATGATCAGTCGCGCCTGAGCAATACCAGCACCGCGCCAGTGCCGCCCTGCGCCGCGGGCGGCGAGTGGAAGGCCAGCACGTCGGCGCGCTGTCGCAGGATGCGATCCACCAGGTTCTTCAGCACCGGCAGCCGCTCCTCGGAATTGCGGCCCTTGCCGTGGATGATGCGCACGCAGCCCAGTCCGTGCCTGCGGCAGTCGCGCAGGAACTCGCGCAGCAGGGTTTCGGCGGCCTGCGCGGGCAGGCCGTGCAGGTCGAGTTCTTCCTGCGCCGCGTACTCCCCGCGCGCCAGTTTCTTCAGCACCCGCGGGGTGATTTCCTCGCGCCGGTAGCTGAGCGCGTCGCCGGCTTCCAGCGCGGACACCAGCATGTGGCGGAACTCCTCGCGCGCGGCGTCCTCGTCGCGGCGGGCCATTTTCGCGGCGGGTTTCGGCTTGGGCGCGGCGGGCGGGGGCGCGGCCTCCGGCAGCGTGCGCACCTTGCCCCGGTCGGCGCCAATGGCGGCGCGGAACAGGCTGGCGTCGTCGCGGTCGTCCTGCTCTGGAGGAATGTCGGGCGGGGCCTTGCGCATGCCGCTCAGGTTACCGCGAAGCGCCTGTGCGCATCCGGTATCATGGCCGCATGCACAATGTTCCGATGCCGTGATGCGGGTTCTGGTCAGCAACGACGACGGCGTCGACGCCCCCGGCATCCATGCGTTGGCCAAGGGCCTGCGCGATGCCGGCCACGAGGTGTTGGTGGTGGCGCCCGACCGCGACCGCAGCGGCGCCCGCAATTCGCTGACGCTGGATGCGCCGATCCGGGTGGTGCAGCTCGATCCGCGCACCTGGAAGGTCTACGGCACCCCCACCGACTGCGTGCACGTGGCGGTCACCGGCATGCTGGAGGCGCTGGGGCTGGAGCCCGACATCGTGGTGTCCGGCATCAACAACGTCGCCAACCTCGGCGACGACGTGATCTATTCCGGCACCGTGGCGGCGGCGATGGAAGGCCGTTTCCTGGGGCTGCCGGCGGTGGCGATGTCGCTGGTCACCGAGGCCCACCAGGGCAGGCACTACGAAAGCGCGGCGCGCGCGGCGGTGGAGATCGTCGAACGCCTGCGCCGCGACCCGCTGCCGGCGTCCACCATCCTCAACGTCAACGTGCCGGACCTGCCCTGGGACGAGATCCGCGGCTTCGAGACCAGCCGCCTCGGCCACCGCCACCGCGCCGAGCCTTGCACGCCGCAGGAAGACCCGCGCGGGCGCCAGTGGTGGTGGATCGGCGCGGCCGGCGACGAGCAGGACGCCGGGCCCGGCACCGATTTCCACGCCGTGCGCAGCGGCCATATCGCGATCACTCCGCTGCACGTCGACCTGACCCGCTACCAGGCGCTGGAACAGGTCGCCAGCTGGGTGGGCGGGCTGGCCGCCTCGCTGGAGGCGGCATCGTGATCGCGCGGATGCGCCTGCAGCCGGCCGACCTCGGCATGGGCCTGACCGGCCAGCGCGTGCGCGACCGCCTGATCGACGACTTGCGCAAGGGCGGTATCGCCGACGAGCGCGTGCTCAACGCGATCCGCACGGTGCCGCGCCACCAGTTCGTGGACGAGGCGCTGGCCTCGCGCGCCTACGAGAACAACGCACTGCCGATCGGGCATGGGCAGACCATCTCGCAGCCCTTCGTGGTGGCGAAGATGACCGAGGCGCTGCTGCGCGACGGGCCGAAGAAGGTGCTCGAAGTCGGTACCGGCTCCGGTTACCAGGCGGCGGTGCTGGCCGCGCTGGGGCTCGAGGTGTTCACCGTCGAGCGCATCGGCGACCTGCTGCGCACCGCGCGCAAGCGCTTCCGCAGCCTTGGCCTGCACGTGCGCAGCAAGCACGACGATGGCCGCATCGGCTGGCCGGAAGAGGCGCCGTTCGACGCCATCATCGTCACCGCTGCCGGTGCTGCGCTGGTGGACGCGCTGATCGAGCAGCTGGCGCCCGGCGGGGTGCTGGTGGCGCCGGTCGGCGCGTCCGGCGGGCAATCGCTGCTGTGCCTGCGCAAGCAGGACGATGGCGGCATCGTGCAGGAAGATCTGGGCGCGGTGGTGTTCGTGCCATTGCTGTCGGGGATGACCGATCGATGAAATTGTTTGGCCCGCTCTACCAGCGCGCGCTGGCCTGGTCGCGGCATCCGAAGGCGCCGGCGCTGCTGGGCGGCCTGAGCTTTGCCGAGGCCATCGTGTTCCCGGTGATGCCGGAGGTGATGCTGGCGCCGATGTGCCTGGCGCAGCCCAGGCATGCGTTCCGCTTCGCCAACATCAGCCTGCTGTTCTCGCTGCTCGGCGCCGTGGTCGGCTACCTGCTGGGCCATTACGCCTACGAACTGGTCAAGCCCGGGCTGGCCGCGCTGGGCTGGCTGGCGCGGATCGACGCCGAGGTGGCCGAGCTGCGCGAGATCGTCGCGCATTCGCCATGGCGGGCGTTCTGGCTGCTGGTGCTGGCCGGGTTCACCCCGATTCCGTTGAAGATCTTCACCTGGGCCAGCGGCGTCGTCGGGGTGCCACTCGGGCCGTTCCTGGCGGCGATGCTGGTGGGCCGCGGCAAGCGCGTCTACCTGCTGGCGCTGGTGATCCGGCTGGGCGGCGATGGTGCTGCTGGCCGCGCTGGTCGGTTGGCTGCTGTTGCGCGGGCCTGCGGCATGATGGGCGGCATGCGCGGATATCGGGTGCTGGCGTTGGTGGTGGCGGTGGTCGTGCTCGCGGGCTGCGGGCGCAGCCGGGTGGTGCGTGAATATCCGCAGCGCGGCGCGCGCAGCGGGGCCAGTGCGCTGCCGCCGGTGCGGGTGTCGCAGCCGAAATACGGTGCCACCGCGGTGGTCCGGCGCGGCCAGACGGTCTACCGGATCGCCACGGAAAACGGCATCACTGCGCTCGATCTCGCGCTGTGGAACGACATTCCGCCGCCTTACACCATCCACCCGGGGCAGCGCCTGCGCCTGTATCCCGCCGATCGCCGCGATCCGCCCTCGCGTTCTGCAGTGACGGCGGCGAAGCCGGCGGCTCCGGCGCCGCAGCCGCGGCCTGCAGACGTGCCGGCCGCACCGGCCAGCAGCGAGCTGGCCTGGCGCTGGCCGGCCGAGGGCGCGGTGGTGACCACCTTCGCGGGTGGCGATCCCACCCGCCAGGGCATCGACGTCGCGGGCAAGGCCGGGCAGCCGGTGCGCGCCGCCGCCGACGGGGTGGTGGTGTATTCGGGTTCGGGGCTGGTGGGTTACGGCGAACTGGTGATCGTCAAGCACAACGACCAGTGGCTGTCGGCCTACGGCCACAACCGCGCGCGGCTGGTCAACGAAGGCGCGCTGGTCAAGGTCGGCCAGCAGATCGCGGAGATGGGCCGCAGCGGCGCCTCGCGCGACATGCTGCACTTCGAGATCCGCTACAACGGCAAGCCGGTCGATCCGCAGGGCTACCTGCCGAAGCGGTAGGTGTTGCGCGACGCGGCCGGAGCCGCGTCCACCACTCAGCGCACCGACTTGAGCGTCAGCTCCAGCTCGTCCTTGCCATCCTTGCGCTGCAGGATGCGTGCCGGAGTGGGCAGGCCGTCGACGATCCACACGATCACCTGCTTGTCGTCGCTGCTGCGCGCGACCTTGGTGGCCGTGCGCTGCTGGCCGCCGACGGTGACGGTGTCCTTGCCCAGGTTCTGGAAGCGCTGTTGCCGCGCCACGCCGTTGTCCACCAGCCGGTAGCTGAGCGGCTTGCCGGCGGCGACGTCGCGGACCAGGGCCAGGTTGATCAGCATGCCGTCGAGGTCGCCGTCTTCCAGCTTCACCGGACCCACCCGGTCGGCCTTCACGTCGCCGCTCCAGTGCGCCTCGCGCTGGGCCCAGTTGTAGGTGGCGTTCTTCTGCGAACGCTTGAACAGCACCTGCGTCGCATCGACGCCGGAGAGCGGACGGAAGCTGCCGCCATGCTCCTCGAACACGGTGGTCTGGCGCGAGCTGCCCAGCTGGTTGCTCACGCTCAGCTCGTAGTTCCAGCGGTTGTCGCCGCCGCGGTTCAGGCTGATCTGCGCGTTGGCCTGCACGCCCTTCCAGTTGGCCTCGTAATCGGCCACGAACGGCTTGACTGCCCACGCCTGCGAGGCGGCGAGCAGCAGGGTCAGGGCGGTGGCGATGCGGACTGCTTTCATTCGGGGATACCTGTCGTTGCCGGCGGCAAGCGCCGTCATGTCGCCATCGACTCTAGCGACAGCGGCGTAAACAGGGCCTGACCATCCAGGGTGGCCTGTCCATTGCGTTCAGCAAGGCGGCCGGCGGCGGCCAGCTGCAGGACCTTCACCATCAGCGGGTGCTCGACTGCCAGCACCCGCGCCGCCAGCGTGTTGGCATCGTCGCCGGCATGCACCGGCACCCGTGCCTGTGCGATCACCGCGCCCGCGTCCAGCTCCGCATTCACGAAATGCACGCTGGCGCCGTGCTCGGCATCGCCTTCATCGAGGGCGCGTTGGTGGGTATGCAGGCCCTTGTGCCTGGGCAGCAGCGAGGGATGGATGTTCAGGATCTTGCCGGCGAAGCGCTGCAGGAAGGCTTCGCCGAGGATGCGCATGTAGCCGACGCAGACGATCCAGTCCGGTTCGCAGGCGGCCACGGCCTCGGCCAGCACCGCGTCGAAGGCCTCGCGGCCGCCGCAGGACTTGGGCGTGCGCGACCAGCGCAATGTTTCCGGCACCCGCTGCAACGCCTGTGCGTCGGGTTTGTCGGAAAACACCCCGGCGATGCGGGCGTCCAGCGTGCCGGCTTTGATCGCATCGAGGATGGCCTGCAGGTTGCTGCCGCGGCCGGAGGCGAGGATGGCGAGGCGGGCCGGCATCAGCGGATGTGCAGCCGCTCGCCTTCGCCAGCGGCCGGCACCACCTGGCCGATCTGCCAGTGCGGCAGGCCCATCCGCTCGAGGTCGGCGCCGATCGCGGCGGCATCGGCCGGCGCGACCATCAGCACGTAGCCGATGCCGCAGTTGAAGGTGCGCCACATTTCCTCGCGCGCAACGTTGCCTTCGCGCTGCAGCCAGTCGAACACCGCCGGCAGCGGCCAGCTGGCGGTGTCGATCTCCAGCCCGAGGCCCTGCGGTACCACCCGGATGATCTTCTCCACCAGTGCGCCGCCGGTGACGTGGGCCATCGCGTGGATGTCGTGCTTGGCCAGCAGTTCCAGCACCGGCTTGACGTAGATGCGGGTGGGTTCCATCAGCGCGTCGGCCAGGGTCACGCCGCCGAGGTCCAGGTCCAGCGGGCTGCCGGCGCGCTCGAGGATCCTGCGCACCAGCGAGTAGCCGTTGGAATGCGGGCCGCTGGAGGCGATGCCGATCAGCACGTCGCCCGCGCGCAGTTTGCTGGAGTCGATGAGCTTCGACTTCTCCACCGCACCGACGGTGAAGCCGGCCAGGTCGTACTCGCCCGGCGGGTACATGTCGGGCATTTCCGCGGTCTCGCCGCCGATCAGCGCGCAGCCGGCGATCTCGCAGCCCTTGGCGATGCCGCCGACCACGTTCACCGTGGTCTCCACGTCCAGCTTGCCGGTGGCGAAGTAATCGAGGAAGAACAGCGGCTCGGCGCCCTGCACCAGCACGTCGTTCACGCACATCGCCACCAGGTCCTGGCCGATGCTGTCGTGGCGGTTCAGCTGCTTGGCCAGGATCAGCTTGGTGCCGACGCCGTCGGTGCCGGACACCAGCACCGGCTCCCTGTAGCGGCTGGAGAGGTCGAACAGGCCGCCGAACAGGCCCACGCCGCCCAGCACTTCCGGGCGCATCGTGCGGCGGACCAGCGGCTTGATGCGCTCGACCACCGCGTTGCCGGCATCGATGTCGACGCCTGCGTCGCGGTAGGTCAGGCCGGGGGAGGAGGGTGTGGATGGCGTCACGGCGGGCTCGCACGGGCGTGGTGAATCGGCGATTTTAACAGCCGCTGGCCGCGGACATGGACGTGCCCGCCCGGCTGCGGCACCATTTCGGCAGCGACGGCCGGGATTTCCGGCGAGGAACCGCGATGCAGACGAAGCCGCAAGGGACGATGCGACGGTGCAACCAATGGCTCTGGGCGGCCATGCTCGGCTTGTGCCTGCTGCCGGTGGGCGCGGCGCTGGCACAGCGCACCGAAGGCGACCGGGCGCAGGCGCAGGGCGCCTACCAGGCCGAAGTGGTGGTGCGCAACCAGACCGATGGCGAGCGCGAAAAAGCCTTCGCCCGCGCGCTGGCGCAGGTGCTGGGCAACGTCACCGGCGACGGCGCCGCCGCCCAGCGGCCGGGCGTGCGCGAGGAACTGGCGAAGGCGCGGGACTACGTGGACGGCTACGACTACCGCCAGGACGAGGGCGTGTCGGCTACCGGTGCGCCGAGCTTCAAGACCATGCTGGTGGTGCGTTTCCGGCAGCAGGACGTGGACGACCTGGTGGCGATGCTGGGTCTGCCCAGCTGGCCGCAGCCGCGCCCCAAGCCGGTGCTGTGGCTCGCCATCGACGATGGCAGCGGGCCGCGGCTGGTGGGACTGGGGCAGGTGAACGCGGCGCGTTCGGTGCTGGATGCGGCCAAGTCGCGCGGCTACGCGCTGGGCCTGCCGTCCGGCAACGCCGCCGAACAGGCCGCGGTGGGCGCGATCTGGCGCGGCGACACCGCCGCGATCGCCGCGCTGTCGAAGCGCTACAGCCCGCCGATGCAGCTGATCGGCAAGCTGCAGCGCAGCGCCGCTGGCTGGAGCGCGGACTGGACCTTCGTCGACGGCGGCAAGGTGCTGTCGAACTGGCAGACCAGCAGCATGGATGCACGCAGGGCGATGGCCGGCGGCGCCGACGGTGCGGCGGATGCGCTCTTCAGGCGTTATGCCAAGGCCGGTACGGCCGGGCCGGCGGGCGTGTATCGGGTGCGCGTGCTCGGGATCGACGGTGCCGACGATTACCTGCGCCTGGCCGGCTATCTGGACGATGTTTCCATCGTCAGGCGCATCACCCCGGCCGTCGCCGCGCCGGACGCGCTCGACCTCGATCTGGAGCTGGCCTCGGGCATTGCCGGGTTCTCCCGCTACGTCAGCCGCGGCGGCACGCTGTCGCCGGTTTCCGCGGGCGAAGGCGATGGCGATGCGGGCGTTGCCACGTTCCGGTTGGCGGGGCGCTGAGCATGCATCGCGAAGACGACCTGGCCACCATCGCCGCGTTCTACCGCCGCGTGCAGTGGGCCGCGCTGGCGCTGGGCGTGCTGTGGGTGGTCTGGCTGCTGGCGCCGATCCTCAGTCCGTTCGTGTTCGCCGCGCTGCTGGGCTGGCTGGGCGACCCGATGGTCGATCGCCTGGAAGCCCGCCGCATGCAGCGCAACACCGCGGTGGTGCTGGTGTTCAGCGTGATGACCCTGCTGCTGACCATCGTCGCCATCCTGCTGGTGCCGCTGCTGGAGCAGCAGCTGGTGACGCTGGTCGAATCGCTGCCGAAGTACCGCGACTGGTTCGTGCAGACCGCGCTGCCGTGGATCGAGCACCGCACCGGTCTGCAAATCCTGTCGTGGCTGGATCCGGAGCGCCTGTTCCAGCTGATCCGCGAACACTGGCAGGGCGCCGGCGGAGTGGCGGCGACCATCCTCGGCTACGTCTCGCGCTCCGGCTTCGCGCTGATGGGCTGGCTGGCCAACATCGTGCTGCTGCCGGTGCTGACCTTCTTCGTCCTGCGCGACTGGGACCTGATCGTCGGCCGGGTTGGCGCGCTGGTGCCGCGCGACCACTACGACACCGTGCGCCGGCTGGCGCGCGAATCCGACCAGGTGCTGGGGGGCTTCCTGCGCGGCCAGCTCACGGTGATGCTGATCCTGGGCGTGCTGTACGCCATCGGCCTGTGGGCGGTGGGCCTCAACCTCGGCATCCTGATCGGGCTGATCGCTGGTCTGCTGACCTTCGTGCCCTACCTGGGCCCGGCGGCCATCGTGGTGTTCGGCGGCATCGCCGCGCTGGTGCAGTACGGCGACTGGCAGCATCTGGCCGGGGTGGCGGTGGTGTTCAGCGTCGGCCAGGTCATCGAGAGCTACTGGCTCACCCCGAAGCTGGTCGGCGACAAGATCGGCCTGCACCCGATGGCGGTGATCTTCGCGGTGATGGCCGGCGGCACCCTGTTCGGTTTCCTCGGCATGCTGCTGGCGCTGCCGGTGGCGGCGGTGGCGAACGTGTTGCTGCGCTACGCGCAGGATCGCTACCGGCACAGCCGCCTGTATGCCGGCGACGCGGCGGCGATCGTCCTCGATGCCAATGCGGGCGCCGCCGCGGCTGCCGTCGTGCCACCGACGAACGAGCCGGCCGAACGCGAGCCGCCTGTCACCTGAGATGACCGAACTGGTTCCACAGTTGCCGCTGGCCCTGCGCGCGCCTCCGGATCAGCGGCTGTCGCGTTATGTCGGCGCGCCGGCAGGATTGCTGGAAGGCCTGCAGGCGCTGGCCGTCGGCAGCGCCGCCGCCGGCCTTTACCTGCACGGCGCCCACGCCACCGGCAAGACCCATCTGCTGCTGGCCACCTGCGCCGAGGCGGAGGCAGCAGGCGTGCACGCCGCGTACCTGACCCTGCGCGGCCTGCGCGGGCGGGTGCGCGCGGCGGTGGAAGGCGTGGAGCGCGCCCGGCTGGTGGCGGTGGACGACGTTGACGCCGTGGCCGGCAACCGCGACGACGAGGTGGCGCTGTTCGACCTTCACAACCGCCTGCACGATGCCGGCCGCGGCGTCCTGTACGCGGCCGACGCCGCCCCGGACGCGCTGCCGCTGGTGCTGCCGGACCTGCGTTCGCGGCTGGCGCAGTGCGCGCGCTGGGCGCTGCCGGTGCTGGACGATGCGGGCCGCGCCGAACTGCTGCGCCAGCGTGCCGCTGCGCGCGGGCTGGATCTCGACGAGGCTGCGCTGGACTGGCTGCTGCGCCGCTGCAGCCGTGACCTTGGCAGCTTGACCGCGATCTTCGAGCGGCTGGATCGCGCTTCGCTGGCCGCGCAGCGTCGCCTGACCGTGCCGTTTCTGCGCCAGGTGCTGGAAATCGATACCTAGAGATCGAATCGGACAACGTGCCAAGTGTTATCGCAACCACATGTTGCGATGTCCGTCTGCAGAGTGGCGCCTTATCTGAAATCGCGAAAGAACTCTAGGTCTACCTCGAAAACGGTGCGTGGCCTGACACCCAGTTGCAGTCGCTCGAACATCTGCACCAATTTTTCGCCATCGATCAATTCGATCGGGTCAACGCCATCGCGGACGGCTTCTCTCTTGGCATCCATCGTGAATCTACCCGTGGTGATCACGATCCCCTTGTCGGCGCGTCCGATCATTGCGCCGCGGAAATCACGGATCATTCCCGCGCCAACGGACCCCTGATATCTCTTGCACTGGAAAATGACCTTGAAGCTGAGGAGCGGGTTGATTTCGAGGATGCCTTCTCCATCGATCCCGCCATCCCCGGAACGGCCAGTGACTTTCACGTTCTGGAATCCGTTCTCCCTGAGCAGCCGTTGGCATAGACGTTCAAATCCTTCCGGACTGAGTGACTTCAGTATGGGAAGGAGTTGAGGCTCGTTCTCAGGTAGGTCGCTTTCGTCGATTTTGGGTTCAGTGGACGCAGGCTGGTGGCCCATGTCATCGGATTTGTCGGATCTGATGACGGCATGCGCTGACTTGAGTAGGTCTCCCGGCTGAAGTTTGGAAAGGTCATCCGTGAGGCCTTTCTCAGTGAGGCTCCAGATTCCCCGAGCAGATGAGTCGATATGGCCGGAGTACACGAGGTACATGCGAGCCCAGGCGATTTGATTGCGAACTCTCGATTGGCCGTTTTTGAGTGTCTTCTCGAGTTCGCTTTCCGGAACTCTCTCGCGGTCTATGACTGCATCAGTT
>JANJSW010000092.1 GCA_024711415.1 Thermomonas sp.
GGCCTGGTTCAGCGCCACCACGTAGCCGCTGCCCAACTCCCCGCGGATGAGCTCGGCCACCTGCGCCTGTGCGTCGTCGCTGGCGGTGCGGACCAGCAGATTGCCGTCCTTGCTGATCTCGCTGCCGATTACCGCGATCGAGGCCTGCTTCAGCAGGCCATCGACCCGCTGCTTCAGCGCTTCGTCCACCTTGCCGCCGCGGTTGGCGGTGATCTGCACGGCGGGATCCTGCGGGAACGCGTTCGGCACCGCGTACAGTACGGCGAGCGCCAACGTCAGCAGGATCAACAGGTATTTCAGGCGGGAATATTCGAGCATCGCGGCACCCCGCGCACGCCCCCGGGGGCGCACGCCTCTTGCGGCTGGGAATGGATCAGGCGGACTTCAGCGTGCCCTTGGGCAGGACGCTGGCGATGGCGCCCTTCTGCACGCGCAGCTGCACGCCACTGGCGACTTCCACGGTGATGAACGCATCGCTCAGGCCGACCACGGTGCCGGCGATGCCGCCGCTGGTGATCACCTCGTCGCCCTTGGCCAGCTTGTCCAGCATCGCCTTGTGCTCCTTCTGCCGCTTCATCTGCGGGCGGATCATCAGGAAGTACATGATCGCGATCAGGATGACCGGGAACAGCAGGGTGGACATCATGCTGGGGGCAGCGGCGGGAGCGGCGGCCTGGGCATGGGCGACGGGAATCAGGAAATCGAGCGGGTTCATCGGGAATCCGTGGTCAGCGAAAACGAAAGGTCTGGCCGAGGCCAGCCGGGGATTATGCCATGCCCGGGCCCACCCCTCCCCTGCCACAAGGGGGAGGCCGGGAGGGCGCCATCAGCCGCGCATGGCGTAGAAGGACTCGCGGAAGTCGGCGAAAGTTCCCGCGGCGATCGCCTCGCGCATCTGCGCCATCAGCCGCTGGTAGTAGCGCAGGTTGTGCAGGGTGCCCAGCACCGGCCCCAGCATCTCGTTGCAGCGGTCGAGGTGGCGCAGGTAGCTGCGGCTGAAGCCGCCGGCGCAGGCCACGCAGTCGCAGCCCTCCTCGATCGGCCGCAGGTCGTGCTCGTACTGGCTGTTGCGCACGCGCACCACCCCGGTCGAGGTGAAGAAGTGGCCGTTGCGCGCATTGCGGGTGGGCATCACGCAGTCGAACATGTCGATGCCGCGCGCCACCGCCTCCACCAGGTCTTCCGGCCGCCCCACGCCCATCAGGTAGCGCGGGCGGTCCTGCGGCAGCTGCGGGCAGGTGTGGTCGAGCATGGCGTTGCGCTCGTCCTCGCTCTCGCCCACCGCCAGCCCGCCCACGGCGTAACCGTCGAAGCCGATCTGCTGCAGGCCTTGCGCCGACAGCGTGCGCAGGTCGTGGTGGACGCCGCCCTGGACGATGCCGAACAGCGCCGCGTCGTTGCCTTCGTGCGCCTTCTTGGAACGTTCGGCCCAGCGCAGCGACAGCTCCATCGACTTCTCGACCACCCGGCGGTGCACCGGCTGGCCGTGCTTGTCGTTCACCGGCGGGCACTCGTCGAAGATCATCACGATATCGCTGCCCAGCACCTTCTGGATGTGCATGGACTCCTCGGGGCCGAGGAAGACCTTGCGGCCGTCGGTGGGGGCGGCGAAGGTGACGCCGGCCTCGGTGATCTTGCGGCGGTGCGCCAGCGAGAACACCTGGAAGCCGCCGGAGTCGGTCAGGATCGGCCCGTCCCAGCGGGCGAAGCCGTGCAGCCCGCCGTGCGCCTCGATCACCTCCAGCCCCGGCCGCAGGAACAGGTGGAAGGTGTTGCCGAGGATGATCTGCGCGCCGAGGTCGCGCACCTGCTGCGGCAGCACGCCCTTGACCGAACCATAGGTACCCACGGGCATGAATGCCGGCGTCTCGATGACGCCGCGCGGGAAGGTGATGCGGCCGCGGCGGGCGGCGCCATCGGTTTTCAGCAGCTGGAAATTCATGCGGCTCATGCGGAAACCTCCTGCGGCCACAGCAGCATGGCATCGCCGTAGCTGAAGAAGCGGTAGCGCTGCCGCACCGCGTGTTCGTAGGCGGCGAACATCCGCTGCTTGCCGGCGAATGCCGACACCAGCATCAGCAGGGTCGATTCGGGCAGGTGGAAATTGGTCATCAGCGCGTCGATGCTGCGGATCTTGTAGCCGGGGAAGATGAAGATGCTGGTATCGCCGGCGAACGGCAAAAGTTCGCCATCGACCATCGCGCTCTCCAGCGCACGCACCACCGTGGTGCCCACGGCAATCACCCGTCCGCCGGCGGCGCGCGCCCGCCGCACCTTGGCGACAAGTTCCGCGCCGACGTTGATCCATTCGCTGTGCATGCGGTGGTTGTGCACGTCGTCCACCCGCACCGGCTGGAAGGTGCCGGCGCCGACGTGCAGGGTGACGTGGCCGAACTCGACCCCGCGCGCGCGCAGCGCGTCCAGCAACGCCTCGTCGAAATGCAGGCCTGCGGTGGGCGCGGCAACGGCGCCGGTTTCGCGCGCGAACACGGTCTGGTAGCGCTCGGCGTCGGCCGCATCCGGGCGGCGTTCGATGTAGGGAGGCAGCGGCAGCTGGCCGGCGTGCTGCAGCCATGCCTCCAGCGGGTCATCGACATGGAAGCGCAGCTGCCAGAAACCGTCCTCGAGGCGCGCCAGCACCTCCGCCTCGCCGCCCGCATCCAGCGCGACCCGGCTGCCGATCTGCGGCGGCTTGCTCACGCCCAGCTGCACCCGCGCCTCGTTGTTCGGCAACAGGCGCTCGATCAGGATCTCCACCCGCCCGCCAGTGGCCTTGGCGCCGAACAGCCGCGCCGGGATCACCCGGGTGTCGTTGAACACCAGCAGGTCGCCCGGTTGCAGCAGCGACGGCAGGTCGCGCACGTGCAGGTCGGCGAAGGGAGCATCGCCCGGCGGCACGTGCAGCAGGCGGCTGGCCGAACGCTCGGGCAGCGGCGCCTGGGCGATCAGCTCCTGCGGCAGGTCGTAGTGGAAATCGGAGGTCTTCAAAGGCGCGGGCGCGACAGGGGAACCGCGCATTGTATGCCGCGTCAGCGTTCGAACTTGGTCGACAGGATGATCGAGGTATTGGTGCGCTCCACCCCGTCGATGACGCCGATCCGGTCGGTCAGCACGTCCATCTCGCCTACCGTGGACGTCACCGCCAGCGCGATCAGGTCGTTGTCGCCGCTGATCGAATACAGCACCCGCACCTCGTGCATGGCCTGCAACGCCTTCACCACCGCAGTCATCTGCTTGGGCCGCAGGGTGATCAGGATGTGCGCGCGGATGCGGCTGCGCTCCAGTTCGTCGTCCACCCGCACGGTGTAGCCGCGGATCACGCCCTGCTGTTCCAGCCTGGCGATGCGGTTCTGCACCGTGGTGCGCGACAGTCCCAGCCGGCGGGCGATGTCGGCGGTGGCGGCACGGGCGTCCTCGCGGAGCAGGGACAGCAGCTGTTCGTCGGCAGGGGAAATTCGCATATCGCCAGATCATAACGTCATTCCGCCCATTTTGCCGGGCGGACAAGGCGAATTCACCCTACCGAACGACCTCAATCCCGGGATAATGTGAGTTTCGCCTGCCGCGGCCCCGCGGACCGGCCCCGGATGGAGACACCTATGAGCCTGATCGACACCCTCGCCCCGCTGCGCGCCCACGGCAAGGTCCGCACCGCCGGCCTGGACGACGCCGTCATCCTCGACTTCGCCGCGCGCGACCCGCAGCTGGGCGAGGCCATCGCCGCCGCCGCGCAGGAATATGCCGCCGTCCGCGCCGAGTTCCCGGAACTGCTGGAACTGGACGAGGACGCCCAGGCCGCGCAGGTGCAGGCCGACTTCGTCAACTTCTATGCCGCCGACGCCGCCAACCCCTACGTGGCGCTGACCGCGCGCGGCCCATGGATCGTCACCCTGAAGGGCGCGGTGCTGTACGACACCGGCGGCTACGGCATGCTGGGCCTGGGCCACGCGCCGCAGGCGGTGCTGGACGCGATGACCAAGCCGCAGGCGATGGCCAACATCATGACCCCCAACGTGTCGCAGCTGCGCTTCACCCGCGCCATGCGCGCGGAAATCGGCCAAACGCGCGGCGGCTGCCCGTACACCGCCTTCATGTGCCTGAACTCCGGCTCCGAATCGGTATCGCTGGCTTCGCGCATCGTCGATGCCAACGCCAAGACCCAGACCGACCCGGGCGCGCACCACGCCGGCAAGGCGATCAAGCGGCTGGTGGTGAAGGGCGCCTTCCACGGCCGCACCGAGCGCCCGGCGCTGTATTCCGACTCCAGCCGCAAGACCTACCTGCAGCACCTGGCCAGCTTCCGCGGCGAGGACTCGGTGCTGACCGTGGCGCCGTACGACAAGGACGCGCTGCGCAAGATCTTCGCCGAGGCCGACGTCAACGGCTGGTTCATCGAGGCGATGTTCCTGGAGCCGGTGATGGGCGAAGGCGACCACGGCCGCAGCGTGCCGGTGGACTTCTACAACCTGGCCCGCGAGCTGACCCGCGCGCACGGCAGCCTGCTGCTGGTCGATTCGATCCAGGCCGGCCTGCGCGCCACCGGCTACCTGTCGATCGTCGACTACCCCGGCTTCGAGCAGGTCGAGGCGCCGGACATGGAAACCTATTCCAAGGCGCTCAACGCCGGCCAGTACCCGCTGTCGGTGCTGGCGGTGGGCGAAGCCGCGGCCGGCATCTACAAGCGCGGCCTGTACGGCAACACCATGACCGCCAATCCGCGCGCGCTGGACGTGGCCTGCACCGTGCTGGCCTCGCTCACGCCGGCGCTGCGCGCCAACATCCAGCAGCGCGGCCGCGACGCCGTGGCCCTGCTGGAAGCGCTGCAGGCCGAACTGGGCGGCCCGATCACCAAGGTGCAGGGCACCGGCCTGCTGTTCTCCTGCGAACTGACCAAGCAGTTCAAGGGCTACGGCGCCGGTTCCACCGAGGAATGGATGCGCGAGCACGGCATCGGTGTGATCCACGGCGGCGAGAACTCGCTGCGCTTCACCCCGCAGTTCGCGGTCACCAGGGAAGAACTGGAACTGGTGGTCAACGTGGTCAAGCGCGCGCTGCTGGAAGGCCCGCGGGTGTCCCAGGCCGCGGCGGCCTGAAACGGCGCGCCGGCGACGATCCAATGCAACGGGGCGGCCATTGGCCGCCCCGTTCGTTTGTGCGTCCCGGAGAGTCCGCGTTGGCGCCATACGGCGCCTGCAGGCGTCACTTGCCGAGGTAGCGCTGCAGTGCCTCCGCCGCGATCCGCCGCGCCTCGGCGGCATTGCCCCAGCCATGCAGCTCGACCGTCTTGCTGTCCGCCGGCAACTGCTTGTAGACGCGGAAGAACGCCTCGATGCGGTCGATTTCGGCTTTCGGCAGGTCGGCCAAGTCGCGGATGCCGGCGTAGCTGGCGTCCACCTTGTCCACCGGCACGCCGATGATCTTCTCGTCGGCCTCGCCGCCGTCCACCATCCGCAGCACCCCGACCGGGTGGAAGCGGATCACCGCGCCCGGATGCAGCGGCGCGCGGGTCAGCACCAGCGCATCGAGCGGATCGCCGTCGCCGGCCAAGGTGCGCGGCATCGAGCCGTAGTTGGCGGGATAGGCCATCGGCATGGCAAGAAAGCGGTCGACGTGAAGCAGTCCGTCCTCGCCGATCTCGTACTTGGTGAAGCTGCCGGCCGGGATCTCCACCGCCAGCAGCAGCTCGGCCGGCGCCTTCGCCGGCTGGGCAGCATGGAACGGATGCACCCATCCGGGCTGCTCCGCGCCTGCCGCCAGCGGCAGGGCCATCAGCAGGGCGAGTTTCAGGGCATGGATCGCGCGCATCGGCGGCTTACTCCCAGCATCGGTCGGTACGGCCGCCCAAGGTGGCGTCGCGGTGGCTGCAGTCGCGTTCGGCAATGCGACCCTGGCGGAATTCGCGCAGGGTCTTGCGGCCGTCCGCGGCGCGGGTGATTTCGAAGTCGTCGTACAGGCGGCCGGTGGCGGTGCGGGCCTGGTAGCGCAGGCGCGTGCCGTCGATGCGCAGCACCTGGAACAGCTGGGTGTCCTCGGCGGTCGGGTCCATCGTGCGCCTGGCCTCGTCCGACAGCCGGTACTGTTTCGGCCCCGCCACGCTGACGATGTACTGCGGCAACGACTGTCCGGAACGCTCGCCGGAACGCCGGCCATAGGTGTGGTCGTGCCCCTGCAGGACCAGGTCCACGCC
>JANJSW010000097.1 GCA_024711415.1 Thermomonas sp.
CAGCTGCAAGTCGGCGATCACCTACATCGACGGCGACGCCGGCGTGCTGCTGTACCGCGGCTACCCGATCGAGCAATTGGCCGAGAATTCCACCTTCACCGAGGTGGCCTACCTGCTGATGCACGGCGAGCTGCCGAACGCCCAGCAGCTGGATGGCTTCGAGCATGAAGTCACCCACCACACGATGATGCACGAGGCGTTCCGCACCTTCCTGTACGGCTTCCGCCACGACGCGCATCCGATGGCGATGCTGACCGGCATGCTGGGCTCGCTGGCCAGCTTCTACCACAACGACCTCGACCTCGAGGACCCGGAGCAGCGCCGTCTGGCCGCGATCCGCCTGATCGCCAAGGTGCCGACCATCGCGGCCGCCTGCTACCGCTACTCGATCGGCTGGCCGATCCGCTACCCGCGCAACAACCTCGACTTCACCACCCGCTTCCTGCACATGATGAAGGAAGTGCCGAGCGAGCCGCTGGAGCTGAACCCGGTGGCCGCCAAGGCGATGGACCTGCTGTTCATCCTGCACGCCGACCACGAGCAGAACGCCTCGACCTCGACCGTCCGCCTGGTGGGTTCCACCGGCGCCAACCCGTACGTCAGCGTCGCCGCCGGCGTGGCCGCGCTGTGGGGTCCGGCGCACGGCGGCGCCAACGAGGCCGTGCTGAAGATGCTGGCCGAGATCGGCAAGCCGGAGAACGTGAAGTCGGCGATCGACAAGGCCAAGGACAAGGAATCCGGCTTCCGCCTGATGGGCTTCGGCCACCGCGTCTACAAGAACTACGACCCGCGCGCGGCGCTGGTGCGCAAAATGACCCACGACGTGCTGGGCGCGCTCAACGTCAACGACCCGCTGCTGGAAGTGGCGGTGCGGCTGGAAGAGGCGGCGCTGAAGGACGACTACTTCGTGCAGCGCAAGCTCTACCCGAACGTCGACTTCTACAGCGGCATCATCTACAAGGCGCTGGGCATCCCGGTGGAGATGTTCACGGTGATGTTCGCCATCGCCCGCACCGCCGGATGGGTCAGCCACTGGCTGGAGCAGCAGGAGGATCCGGAAAACCGCATCGGCCGTCCGCGCCAGATCTATACCGGCTCGGTCCAGCGCGACTACGTGGCGATGGGCAAGCGCTGAGCAGGCGCAGCAGCGACGCAACGAAAACGCCCCGCAAGGGGCGTTTTCTTTTGGGCGATGCGGCCCGCGGCCCTGTCAGGGGCGCTCGTGCGCGCGGATTTCCTCCTCCGCCAGCAGCGCGCGCAGCTGCGTCGCCGAGGCGCGCTGCATCGGCCGCTCGTCGATGCCGGACAGCGGCGCCTGGCGCAGGCCGTCCAGCGGCAGCACGGTGGCATCGAAGGCCAGTTCCTCGGCGCTGAACAGCCAGCCCGGCGCGTCCAGCTCGCGCTCGCGGTCCAGCCGCAGGTGGCGGCTGCGCGGCTGCGCGGGGATGCCGTGCTCGTCCAGCCAGCGCGGCACCGCGTCGGGATCGTCGCTGTGCAGGTGCAGGTCGACCGCCGAGCGGGCGTCGGCGGTGCCTTCCAGCACCGGCCCGACCAGCCGCGGCTGGAAGCGGTTGAAGAACTCCAGCGCGCGCAGCGCGGCTTCGCGACGGCGGCGCAATTCCAGCGGCTGGCGGTCGCCCAGGAACAGCCGTTGGTATTCGCGCAGCGCGTCCTCGATCTCGCGGTTGCGCGGCAGCGAGGCGTCGTCGAGGATGCCCAGCCGCTGCGCGGCCTTGCGCTTGGCCATGTGGAAGTCGCGGATGCCGCCTTCGGCCATCAGCCGGGCGGCTTCATGCGCCAGCCGCTGGCGGCGCTCGCGGGTGCGGGTCTGCGCATGCAGGTGCGCGTGGACGTGCTGACGGCTGTCCGGCATCGACGGAACCCCATGGCGAGCTGCATCGACTGTAACCGAGCCTGATGACGGCCGCGTGTGACGAAGGTTGGCCGTCAGAAGATGTCGAAGGACTCCTCGGCCGGTTGTTCATCGAGTTCCGGCTCGACCAGCGACTCTTCTTCCATCCGCTGCAGGTCTTCGGCCTTGACCCATTCCACGATGCCGCCGTCGCCGCCGGGCAGCAGCCGGCCACCGGGGCTGACGCTGACCTTGACCATGCCGGCGGGCGGATCGGGCAGCCGCTCGGGCTGGTCCTTCAGGGCCGCCTGCATGTAGCTGATCCAGATCGGCAGCGCGGCCTTGCCGCCGTATTCGCGGTAGCCCAGCGAGCGGAAATCGTCGCGACCCACCCAGACGGTGGTGACGAAGGGGCCGCCGAAGCCGGAGAACCAGGCGTCGCGGTGGTCGTTGGTGGAGCCGGTCTTGCCGCCCACGTCCTCGCGATTCAGCACCCGCGCGGCGGTGGCGGTGCCGCGCTTGACCACGTCGCGCATCATCGATTGCAGCTGCCAGGCCACGCGCGGATCGATCGCGCGCGGCGCGACCAGGACGTCCGGATCGACCGGCTGCGGCGCGGCGGCGGGCTGCGCGGCGGGCTTGCTGCTGGTGGCCGCGGACGGGGCGGCGCCGGCCGGGCCGAGGTCGAAGCCGTCCACCCGCGTGGTGGCAGGCGTGGCGACGGCCTGGCCGGGAACGGCGGCGACCGCGCACGACGGGCAGGCGACCGGTGCGGCTTCCTTGAAGATCTCCTTGCCGTCGCGGTCGCGCACGCTGTCGATCACCCAGGGAGTGACCAGGAAGCCGCCGTTGGCGAACGCGCCGTAGCCACGCGCCACCGACAGCGGGGTCAGCGAGGCGGTGCCCAGCGACATCGACAGGTTGGGCGGCAGGCTGGCTTCATCGAAGCCGAAGTGGCTGATGTAGCGGCGCGCGTACTCCACCCCGATCGTGTCCAGCAGCCGCACCGACACCAGGTTGCGCGACTGCACCAGCGCCTCGCGCACCCGCATCGGGCCGGCGAAGTTGCCGCTGTCGTTCTGCGGCCGCCATTCCTTGCCGCGGCGGTCCTTGAACACCACCGGCGCGTCCAGCACGATCGAGGCCGGGTTGAAACCGCGCTCGAACGCCGCCGCGTAAAGGAAGGGCTTGAAGCTGGAGCCGGGCTGGCGGCGTGCCTGGGTGGCGCGGTTGAACTTGTTGCCGGCAAAGCTGTAGCCGCCCACCAGCGCGCGCAGGGCGCCGTTGTCGGCGTCCAGCGACACCAGCGCCACCTGTGCCCGCGGGATCTGGTCGATTTCCCAGCGCGGCGGCGCTTCGGGCTTGTCGGCGGGCGCGGGCAGCCGGCGCACGCGCACCACGTCGCCGCGCTTGGCCAGCGCCGCGGCCTGCTTGCCGGTCCAGCTGATCGCGGTGCCGCTCAACGCCAGCTCGCTGCCATCGCGCAGCACCACCGCCAGGCGACCGCCGGCGTTGTCGGTCACCACCGCCGGCAGCAGGTCGTTCTGTGCCGGGATCGCGCGCAGCAGCTGGCCGATGGCGGCGGCATCCGCGCCGTCCGGGATCTGCACGGTCTGGTCCGGCTTGCGCCAGCCGTGGCGGTGGTCGTAAACGCGCAATCCATCCACCACCGCGCGGTCGGCGGCGGCCTGCAGGGTCGGATCGATGGTGGTGGTGACGTGGTAACCCTTGTTCAGCACGTCGCCGCCGAAACGCTCCACCATCTGCTGGCGCACCATTTCGGCCACGTAGGGCGCGTACACCTCGATCTCGCGCTCGTGCGGCTTGGCGTGCATGGGGGCGCGGCGCGCGGCGTCGGCCTCGGCGCGGCTGACGAAGCCCAGCTCGGCCATGCGCGGCAGGATGTAGTTGTCGCGGCGGATCCGGGCGCGCTCGGGGTTGCTGATCGGGTTGCCGCTGGACGGGAACTTGGGGATGCCGGCCAGGGTGGCGGCCTCGTCCAGGCTGAGCTGATCCAGCGGTTTGCCGTAGTAGAACTCGGCGGCCGCGGCCACGCCGTAGGCGCGATTGCCGAAGAAGCTCTTGTTGAGGTACAGCTCGAAGATCTCGTCCTTGTCCAGCTCCCGCTCCATCTTCATCGCCAGCAGCATTTCGGCGAACTTGCGCCGGAAGCTGTACTCCGAGCTGAGGAAGAACTGCTTGGCCACCTGCTGGGTGATGGTGGAGCCGCCCGCCACCCGCTCCTGGCCGCCGGTCTTGGCCAGCAGCCAGACCGCGCGCAGCACGCCCTTCACGTCGATCCCGTGGTGTTCGTAGAAATTGGCGTCCTCGGCGG
>JANJSW010000030.1 GCA_024711415.1 Thermomonas sp.
TGGCCCGGTGCGGGTACTTGGCGAAGATCGCGGCAATGGCGCGGTCGATGTCGGCCATGCGCTTCTCCGGCGACGCCTTCTTGCCCGGCACCGGTGCGCTGGCCGCGCCCGTCCACACCATGCGGTTGCGCTTGCCGTCGACCAGGTCGACGGTCAGCGTGCCTTCGCGATAGCGGCTCACCTGGGTTTCGTCGTACCACACCGGCACCGCGACATAGCCGTGGCGGTAGCTGTAGAACCACTGCAGGTCGCTGCGCGGCATGCTCCAGACCGCGGTGCGATCCTCTACCACGCCTTGGAAGTTGACCAGCAGATCGGCGCCTTCGGCGGCGTAGCGATAGCCCCGCGCTTCCATTTCGCGGTGAACGTCGGCACGGATGCGCTCGGAGATCCAGCTCGAATAGCCGGACTGCTCCATCGCGATCGGCTTGTAGAAGCCCCAGGTGCGGTACTGGGCGAAGCTGGCGGTCGGGTCGGCGTCGGTGCGCACCGTGGGCCCGGTGGCGCAGGCGGAAAGCCCCAGCGTGGCGGCAGCCAGCAGGGCGCAGGCAAGGATGCGGATGGGACGCATGGCAGTTCTCCCGACGAAGCTCAGGCCACGATGATCGCACCGGTACGCGCAAGCCGCATGAACGGCGGCATGCCGGTGCACGGAAAAACGAAAGCCCCGCTGGGCGGGGCTTTGCGTTCGTCCACCGGATACCCGGCGGTCAGTGGCGCAGGTTCTTGCGCAGGCGCTCCAGCGCCTGCAGCTGCGCGGTGACCTCGGCCAAGCGCTGCTGGGCCTCGGCGATTTCCATCGCCTCGCCCCGGCGGGCGATGATGCGCTCGGCCTCTTCCTTGGCGGCGCGCACCGCGGCCTCGTCGATCTCGTCGGCGCGGATCGCGGTGTCGGCCAGCACGGTCACGACCGTCGGCTGCACTTCCAGCATGCCGCCGGAAATCGCGAAATCCAGCTTCTCGCCGCCCGGCAGGGTCACCACGACCTTGCCCGGCTTCAGGCGGGTGATCAGCGGCGCGTGCTTGGGCGCGATGCCCAGTTCGCCCAGCTCGCCGGTGGCGACGACCAGTTCGGCTTCGCCGTGGAAGATCTCGGCTTCGGCGCTGACGATGTCGCAACGGATGGTGGATGCCATGTCTTTCGTTTCCGTATGGCGGGCCGGGGCCCGCCGTGGGTGTGCCGCATCGGCGGGCCAGGAGCCCGCCCTAACTCGGACGCCTGCGCTTAGGCAGCGATCTTCTTGGCCTTCTCGACCGCTTCATCGATCGAGCCGACCATGTAGAACGCCTGCTCCGGCAGGTGGTCGTAGTCGCCGTCCACGATGCCCTTGAAGCCGCGGATGGTTTCCTTCAGCGGCACGTACTTGCCCGGCGAGCCGGTGAACACTTCCGCCACGTGGAACGGCTGGCTGAAGAAGCGCTCGATCTTGCGGGCGCGGGCCACGGCCTGCTTGTCCTCTTCGGACAGCTCGTCCATGCCCAGGATCGCGATGATGTCCTTCAGTTCCTTGTACTTCTGCAGGGTCGACTGCACGCGGCGCGCGGTCTCGTAGTGCTCGTTGCCGATCACGTTCGGGTCCAGCTGGCGCGAGGTCGAGTCCAGCGGGTCCACCGCCGGGTAGATGCCCAGCGAGGCGATGTTGCGCGACAGCACGACGGTGGCGTCGAGGTGGGCGAAGGTGGTCGCCGGCGACGGGTCGGTCAGGTCGTCCGCGGGCACGTACACGGCCTGGATCGAGGTGATCGAACCGGTCTTGGTCGAGGTGATGCGCTCCTGCAGCACGCCCATTTCCTCGGCCAGAGTCGGCTGGTAGCCCACCGCCGACGGCATGCGGCCCAGCAGCGCCGACACTTCGGTACCAGCCAGGGTGTAGCGGTAGATGTTGTCCACGAACAGCAGCACGTCGCGGCCTTCGTCGCGGAAGTACTCGGCCATGGTCAGGCCGGTCAGCGCGACGCGCAGGCGGTTGCCCGGCGGCTCGTTCATCTGGCCGTACACCATCGCCACCTTGGACTTGGCGTGCTCCTGCACGTTGACGACGCCCGACTCCTGCATCTCGTGGTAGAAGTCGTTGCCCTCGCGGGTGCGCTCGCCCACGCCTGCGAAAACGGACAGGCCGCTGTGCTCGGTCGCGATGTTGTTGATGAGCTCCATCATGTTGACGGTCTTGCCCACGCCGGCGCCGCCGAACAGGCCGACCTTGCCGCCCTTGGCGAACGGGCACATCAGGTCGATCACCTTGATGCCGGTTTCCAGCAGTTCGGTGGTCGAGGCCTGGTCTTCGTACGACGGCGCCGCGCGGTGGATTTCCCAGGTCGCGTCGGCCTGCACCGGGCCGGCTTCGTCGATCGGGTTGCCCAGCACGTCCATGATGCGGCCCAGCGTGCCGATGCCGACCGGCACCGAGATCGCGCGGCCGGTGTTCTCGGCAATCAGGTTGCGCTTCAGGCCGTCGGTCGAGCCGAGGGCGATCGTGCGCACCACGCCGTCGCCCAGCTGCTGCTGCACTTCCAGCGTGATGGCGGTGTTCTGCACCTTCAGCGCGTCGTACACCCTCGGCACGCTCTCGCGCGGGAATTCGACGTCGACGACCGCGCCGATGATCTGTACGACCTTGCCCTGGTTGCTCATGGTTGTTTCCTCAAGACTCTCTAATGCTGCTTTTGTAGGAGCGGCATCCGCCGCGATCAGTTCCCGGTCGCGGCTGGTGCCGCTCCTACAGGAATGTTTGGGTCAAACCGCCGCGGCGCCGCCGACGATCTCGGAAATTTCCTGGGTGATCGCCGCCTGCCGCGCCTTGTTGTAGACGAGGTTCAGGGTATCGATCAGCTTGCTGGCGTTGTCGCTTGCCGCCTTCATCGCGACCATGCGCGCCGCATGCTCGGAGGCCACGTTTTCCATCACGGCCTGGTACACCAGCGACTCGATGTAGCGGGTCAGCACGTGCTCCAGCACGGACTCCGCGTCCGGCTCGTAGATGTAATCCCACTCGTGCTTGGCCATCTGCGTTTCCGCCGGCGGCAGCGGCAGCAGCTGGTCGAAGGTGGCCTTCTGCGTCATGGTGTTGACGAAGTCGTTGTAGGCCAGGAACACCTTGTCGACCTTGCCGTCCGTGTAGGCGTCCAGCATCACCTTGATCACGCCGATCAGCTGCTCCAGCTTCGGCGCATCGCCGAGGTGGGTGACCGACGCCAGCATGCCGACCTTGATCCGGCGGAAGAACACCGACGCCTTCTGGCCGATCGTGACCACGTCGACTTCGATGCCCTGCTCCTGCAGCGCACGGAACTCGACCAGCAGCTTGCGGAACATGTTGTTGTTCAGGCCGCCGGCCAGGCCGCGGTCCGACGACACCACGACGTAGCCGACGCGCTTCACGTCCGCGCGCTGGACCAGGTACGGATGGCGGTAGTCGGTATTGGCCTGCGCCAGGTGGCCGATGAGCTGCTTCATCGCCCGCGCATAGGGGCGCGAGGCCTTCATCCGGTCCTGCGCCTTGCGGATCTTGGAGGCCGAGACCATTTCAAGCGCGCGCGTCACCTTGCGGGTGTTCTGCACGCTCTTGATCTTGGTTTTGATTTCGCGTCCGCCTGCCATCTCTTCTCTCGCTGCTGCTGTTCTGTAGGAGCGGCTTCAGCCGCGACTGCCATATCCGGTCGGGGCCGAAGCCCCTCCTACATGGATGCCCGGATTACCAGCTGCCGGTCGTCTTGAACTCTTCGATGCCCTTCTTGAAGGCGGCCTCGATGTCGTCGTTCCAGTTGCCGGTGGCGTCGATCTGGGCGACCAGCTCGCCGGCGGTGTTGGCGAAGTGGGCCTGCAGGCCTTCCTCGAACGCCAGCACCTTGTTCACCGGCACGTCGTCCAGGTAGCCCTTGTCCACCGCGTAGATCGACAGCGCCTGCTGCGCGACCGACATCGGCGCGTACTGCTTCTGCTTCATCAGCTCGGTGACGCGCTGGCCACGCTCCAGCTGCTTGCGGGTGGCGTCGTCCAGGTCGGAGGCGAACTGCGCGAACGCCGCCAGCTCGCGGTACTGCGCCAGCGCGATGCGGATGCCGCCGGACAGCTTCTTCATGATCTTGGTCTGCGCCGCGCCACCCACGCGCGACACCGAGATGCCGGCGTTCACGGCCGGGCGGATGCCGGCGTTGAACAGGTCGGTCTCGAGGAAGATCTGGCCGTCGGTGATCGAGATCACGTTGGTCGGCACGAACGCGGACACGTCGCCGGCCTGGGTCTCGATGATCGGCAGCGCGGTCAGCGAACCGGTCTTGCCCTTCACCGCGCCGTTGGTGAACTTCTCGACGTAGTCCTCGGACACGCGCGCGGCGCGCTCCAGCAGGCGGCTGTGCAGATAGAACACGTCGCCCGGGTAGGCTTCGCGGCCCGGCGGGCGGCGCAGCAGCAGCGAGATCTGGCGGTAGGCCACGGCCTGCTTGGACAGGTCGTCGTACACGATCAGCGCGTCTTCGCCGCGGTCGCGGAAGTATTCGCCCATCGCGCAGCCCGAGTAGGCGCTGATGTACTGCATCGCGGCCGATT
>JANJSW010000200.1 GCA_024711415.1 Thermomonas sp.
TGGCCGGCGAGAACGTGGATACCCCGGTGGAGCCGGCCAGCATCACCAAGGTGATGACCAGCTACGTGATCGCCGCGGAAATGGCCGCCGGCAAGATCAAGCCCACAGACCCGGTGATGATGAGCGAACACGCCTGGCGCAGCGGCGGCGCAGGCACCGACGGCAGCTACAGCGGCTTCGAGGTCAACAAGACCGCGCCGCTGGAGCAGATGGAAAAAGGCATGGTGGTGCAGTCCGGCAACGACGCCGCGATCGCCCTGGCCGAGCACGTCGCCGGCAGCGAGCAGGCGTTCGCCCAGCTGATGAACGCCTACGCCAAGAAGATCGGGATGAAGGCCTCCCACTTCGTCAACCCGCACGGGCTGACCGCCGAGGGCCATGTCACCACCGCGCACGACCTGGCGCTGCTGGGGCGCGCGCTGATCCGTGACTTCCCCGAGGCGTACTCGTACAACAAGATCAAGGAATTCACCGTCGGCCCGATCACCCAGCCCAACCGCAACCTGCTGCTGTGGCGCGACGCGTCGGTGGACGGCATCAAGACCGGCCACACCTCGGCGGCCGGCTACTGCCTGATGGCCTCGGCCAAGCGCGGCGACCAGCGCCTGATCACCGTGGTGATGGGCGATACCAGCGAGAACCAGCGCGCGGTGGATTCGCAGGCGCTGCTCAACTGGGGCTTCCGTTTCCACGAAACCCACCGCCTGTACGAGGCCGGCAAGGCGCTGGCCTCGCCGAAGGTGTGGAAGGGCGCGGAAAACGTGGTCCAGGTGGGCGTGGCGCAGCCGCTGCTGGTCACCACCGCGCGCGGCAAGTACGACCGCCTGAAGGCCGCCATGGACCTGCCGAAGTCGCTGGTCGCGCCGATCGCCAAGGGCCAGAAGATCGGCACGGTGAAGGTGACCCTGGACGGCAAGCTGGTGGCGCAGGCGCCGCTGGTGGCGGTGAGCGCGGTGGAAGAGGGCGGCTTCTTCAAGCGCCTGTGGCACGAGCTGCTGATGTGGTGGCAGGGCTGAGCCCGCCCCGGCTGCCCGCGCGCGGCGCCGCCGCGCAGGGTTGGGGAAGCCCCGCCGCGTCCCCATAATGCGTGCATGAACACGATCCATTCCGACAATCCCGAGCACGGCTTCCAGTTCCCCGGCACCTTCGAGCTGTCGGCGATGGGTCCCGCCGACAAGCATCTGGAATCCGACCTGCCGCAGCACCTGCTGGCCGCCGGCATCGACGTGCTGCACGAAGACGTGACCTGGCGGCATTCGACCAACGGCAAGTACGTGTCGGTGCGGATCTCGTTCCGCGCCCGCTCGCGCGAGGAATACGATCGCGCCCACGCCGCCCTGCGCGACCATCCGGAAGTGAAGTGGACGCTGTGAGCCCCGTCGGGCTTCTCCCCGCCTGCGCGGAAAAGGGGCGGAACGCGGACGAGGCGCGCCCCGCCATCGCCCGCGACCTCGGCCGCCGCCCCTACGAGCCGGTCTGGCGCGCCATGCAGGCGTTCACCGACGCGCGTGCTGAAAACAGCGTCGACGAGCTGTGGCTGGTCGAGCACGAGCCGGTGTTCACCCTCGGCCAGGCCGGCAAGCCCGAACACGTGCTGATGCCGGGCGACATCCCGGTACTCCACGTCGATCGCGGCGGGCAGGTGACCTACCACGGTCCCGGGCAACTCGTCGCCTACCCGCTGCTCGACCTGAAGCGGCTGAAGATCGGCGTGCGCGACTACGTTTGCCGGATCGAGCAGGCCATCATCGACACCCTCGACGAATGGAACATCGGCGCCTCGCGCAAGGACGGTGCGCCCGGCGTGTACGTCAACGGCGCCAAGATCGCCTCGCTGGGCATCCGCGTGCGCCGCGGCTGCACCTTCCATGGGCTGGCCTTCAACATCGAAGGCTGCAGCACCGCCGCGTTCGCGCGGATCAATCCCTGCGGCTACGCCGGCCTGCAGGTGGTGGCGCTGTCCGACCTCGGCGGGCCGTCGTCGCTGGATGCGGTGAAACCGGTGCTGCTGGAACAGCTGGGCCGGCAGTTCGGGCTGGCATGGCGGCACGAGGCCGCGGCGCCGGCCTGAACCTGACCGCTGGCGCGATGTGCGCGATAATCGCGCCATGAGCACTCCCCCCCGCAGCATCCCGCTCGCCGTCGTCGACGGTGCGGCCTCCCTCGAGCCCGGCGTGCGCCAGGTCGCCGACCAGAAGATCGCCCGCTCGCCGGTGCAGTTCGCCGACGCGCCGACCCTGCGCAAACCCAGCTGGATCCGCGTGCGCATTCCCAGCGGCAACGCGGTGCAGACGCTCAAGGCCAAGCTGCGCGAGAACAGGCTGGTGACGGTCTGCGAGGAGGCCAGCTGCCCCAACATCCACGAGTGCTTCAGCCACGGCACCGCCACCTTCATGATCCTCGGCGAGGTCTGCACCCGCCGCTGCAGCTTCTGCGACGTGGCCCACGGCAGGCCCAAGCCGCCGGACCCGGTGGAGCCGCTGCGGCTGGCGCAGACGGTCAAGGACATGGGCCTGCGCTACGTGGTGGTCACCAGCGTGGACCGCGACGACCTGCGCGATGGCGGCGCCGGCCACTTCGTGGACTGCATCGCCGCCATCCGCGAAATCGCGCCGGGCACGAAGATCGAGATCCTGACCCCGGACTTCCGCGGCAAGGGCCGGATGGAGCGCGCGCTGGAGATCCTCGCGCTCAATCCGCCGGACGTGTTCAACCACAACGTCGAAACCGTGCCGGATCTGTACCGGAACGTGCGCCCGGGCGCCGACTACCAGTGGTCGCTGACCCTGCTGCAGAAGTTCAAGCAGCAGCATCCGGCCATCCCGACCAAGTCCGGCATCATGCTGGGCCTGGGCGAGACCATGGAGCAGGTGCAGGCCACCCTGCGCGACCTGCGCGCGCACGACGTCGAGATGGTCACCATCGGCCAGTATCTGCAGCCCAGCGCCCACCACCACCCGGTGCTGCGCTACTGGACGCCGGAGGAGTACCAGCAGCTGGCCGATTACGGCAATGCGCTGGGCTTCGCCCACGTCGCCTCCGGGCCGATGGTGCGCTCCAGCTACCACGCCGACCGGCAGGCCGCCGCCCGTCTGGGTGCCGGCGAGGGCCGTGCGTCGGACTGAGGCGCGGGCGTGGAGGTGGCGTTCACAAAGGGCGCGGCCGGGCGGGTAGAGTGGGATGGAACGCAGTGGTGCAACTTCCAGCACTGTTGCGGGGTCGAAACCTTCGCCATCCTGCCCGTGTACCTCCCACAGCGGCCCCACGCCGCGGAATCCAGATGATCCGCAATCGCCCCTTGATCGTTCTGTCCATTGCCGTGGCGCTGGCCACCCCGCTGGCGCTGCTGGCCGGCAGCAGCGACCTCGCGCTGGCGTCCGGCCCCACCCAGGACCAGTCCACCACCGCGCGCATGGTCCACGGGCTGCTGTCCGACAGTCGCTACGCCTACCGGCCGCGCGCGCTGGACGACGCGCTCTCGCGCGAGGTCCTCACCGAATACCTGAAGACGCTCGACCCCGGCAAGGTGTTCCTGACCGCGCAGGACGTGGCTGGCTTCCAGCGCTATGCCACCACCCTGGACGATGCGATCAAGAGCGGCCAGGTGGATCCGGCGTGGACGATCTTTGCCACCTACCGGCAGCGGGTGGAAGACCGCATCGGCTATGCACGCGGGCTGCTCAAGGGCGAGTTCGATTTCACCAGGGACGAGCGCTACCAGTACGACCGCGAGGACGCGCCGTGGGCCGAACCGGCGGCGCTGGACACGCTGTGGCGGCAGTCGGTGAAGAACGACTGGCTGCGCCTGAAGCTGGCCGGCAAGCCGGCCGACGAGATCCGCAAGACCCTCGACAAGCGCTATGCCAACCTGCTGACCAGCGTGCGCGAGCTGAAGGGCGAGGAGGTGTTCCAGAGCTTCCTCAACGCCTATGCCGGCAGCATCGATCCGCATACCGATTACATGACCCCGCGCAGTGCGGAGAACTTCAACCTGTCGATGTCCAATTCGCTGGAAGGCATCGGCGCGGTGCTGTTCCGCCAGGACGACGTAGTGGTGGTGCGCGAGGTGGTGCCGGGCGGGCCGGCGGCGCGCAGCGGCCGATTGAAGCCGGGTGACCGCATCGTCGGCGTCGGCCAGGGCAACACCGGCGAGATCAAGGACGTGATCGGCTGGCGCATCGACGACGTGGTGGCGCTGATCCGCGGCACCCCCGACACCCAGGTGCGGTTGGACGTGGTGGCCGCCGAAGCGCCGCTGGACAGCAAGCCGCAGACCCTGCAGCTGACCCGCGCCAAGGTGCGCCTGGAGGATGCGCGCGCCAAGGCCGAGACCATCATCGTGCCGGCGGGCAGCGACGCGCCGGCGCGCCGGATCGGCGTGATCAAGCTGCCGGGCTTCTACCAGGACTTCGAGGCGCGCCGCCGCAACGAGGCCAACTACGCCTCGGCCACCCGCGACGTGGCGAAGATGCTGGTCGACTTCCGTGCGCAGAAGGTCGATGGCGTGGTGCTGGACCTGCGCGGCAACGGCGGCGGTTCGCTGACCGAGGCGGTGGAACTGACCGGACTGTTCATCGACAAGGGTCCGGTGGTGCAGGTGCGCGAATCCGGCGGCCGGGTCAACGTGCAGTACGACCAGGACGCGGGCGTGGCCTGGGCCGGCCCGCTGGCGGTGCTGATCAACCGCGGCTCGGCTTCCGCTTCGGAAATCGTGGCCGGCGCGATCAAGGACTACGGGCGCGGCCTGGTGATCGGCGAGACCACTTTCGGCAAGGGCACCGTGCAGACCATGGTCGACCTGGATCGCTGGCCGGCCAACGAGAAGCCGCGCTTCGGCGAGGTCAAGCTGACCGTGGCGCAGTTCTTCCGTCCGGACGGCAGCAGCACCCAGAACAAGGGCGTGGCGCCGGACGTGGCGTTCCCGGCCAGCGTGGATGCCGCCGACTTCGGCGAAAGCACTTATCCCAACGCGCTGCCGTGGACGCGGATCGCGGCCGCGCCGCACGCGCGCTATGGCAACTTCGCGCCGCTGCTGGGCCAGCTGCAGGCGCGCCATCAGGCGCGCTCTGCCAAGGACGTGGAGTTCCAGTGGTGGGCCGAGGACGTGCGCCGGTTCCGCGAGGAGCAGGCGAAGAAGTCGATCTCGCTCAACGAGGCCGAGCGCCGCGCCGAGCGCGACAAGTTCGACGCGCAGCGCAAGCAGCGCGCCGAGATTCGCGCCAACCTCGGCATCGAGCGCGATCCGCTGCTGGAGTCGCGCGCCGACGACGGCCTGGCCGCCGACGAGCGCAACGTCGCCGAATCGGTGGCGCGCGAGGAGGCGGCGAAGAAGGCCACCGACCCGCTGCTGCGCGAGTCCGCGGCGATCCTGGCCGATGCGGTGGCGCTGCTGGGCAAGGACGCGGCGCTGGCGGCGCAGGTGCTGCCGGTCACCCGCAACGGTGCCGGGCACTGGGCCGACTGATCCGGCGCGCGCGTCTCCCTCATGTGTTTCTGGCGGGCACCTTCGGGTGCCCGCCGCTTTCTGCAAGGTCTGCTCGATGTCTGCTTCCCACGTTTCCGCGGCGCCCGCCGCCCGCGTCGCGCTGGCGCTGGCGGCGGTGTATGTCATCTGGGGTTCCACCTACCTGGCCATCCGCTTTGCGCTGGAGGGCGGTTTCCCGCCGTTCCTGCTGGGCGGCGTGCGCTTCCTGATCGCAGGCTCGCTGATGTTCGCCTTCCTGCGCTGGCGCGGGGTGCCAGCGCCCACCCGCGCGCAGTGGCGCAACCTGGCGGTGATGGGCGTGCTGCTGCTGCTGATGGGCAACGGACTGGTGAACTTCGGCGAGCAGAGCGTCTCGTCGGGGATGACCGCGGTGATCGTGTCCTCGTCGGCGCTGTGGATGGGCGTGTTCTCGGCGCTGCGCGGGCACCGGCCCAACGCGATGGAGTGGGCCGGGCTGTGCATCGGTTTCCTCGGCGTGCTGTGGCTGAGCGCCGGCGGCAGCCTGTCCGCCACCCCGGCGGGGCTGGTCGCGCTGCTGCTGGCGTCGCTGGCGTGGTCGTTCGGTTCGATCTGGAGCAAGGGCCGCGACCTGCCGTCGCCGTTCATGACCTCGGCCGGGCAGATGCTCTGCGGCGGCGTGGCGATGTGCCTGCTGGGCGGTGCGCTGGGCGAGCGCTTCCACGGCCTGCCCAGCGCGCACGCGATCGGCGCGTTCTGGTACCTGGTGGTGATGGGCTCGCTGGTCGGCTTCTCGGCCTACATCTGGCTGCTGCACCACGTGCGGCCGGCGCTGGCCACCAGCTATGCCTACGTCAATCCGGCGATCGCGGTGGTGCTGGGCGCGCTGCTGGCGCACGAGCGCTTCGGCGCGCGCGAGTCGGTGGCGATGGCGGTGATCCTGCTGGGCGTGGTGACCATCACCTTCGCGCGCACGGTCAAGGCCCGCCCGGCGGCCGGGGACGTCGCGTGAGCGCCGGCGGCAGCGCCGCCGCGCGCGGCACCTGGGTGGCGGTGGGCACCTTCGTCCTGTGGGGCGTGGCGCCGCTGTACTGGCATCTGCTGAAGGCGGTGCCGTCGCTGCAGATCGTGCTGCACCGGGTGGTGTGGAGCGCGCTGATGGTGGGGGCGTTCCTGTTCTGGCGCGATGGCCGCCACTGGTTCCGCGCCGTGCTGGCCGGGCATCCTCGGCTGTGGTGGATGCTGCTGCTCAGCGGCGTGCTGATTTCCTGCAACTGGGGCCTGTACATCTGGGCGGTGAACGCCGGCCACGTGGTCGAGACCGCGCTGGGCTACTTCATCAACCCGTTGCTCAACGTGCTGATCGGCGTGCTGTTCCTGCGCGAGCGGCTGCGCCCGCTGCAGTGGGCGTCGGTGGCGATCGCCTTCGCCGGGGTGCTGTGGCTGACCGTCCAGTACGGCAGCTTCCCTTGGATCGCGCTGACCCTGGCGCTGTCGTTCGGCATCTACGGCGTGCTGCGCAAGCTCGCGCACGTGGACTCGGTGGCGGGGCTGGGGGTGGAGAGCGCCTACCTGTTCCTGCCGGTGCTGGGCTGGCTGCTGTGGAGCGAATTCCACGGCACCGGCGGCTTCCTCGCGCTGGGCGACGGGCCCGGCTACGGCGCCACGGCCAACCTGCTGCTGGTGCTGTCGGGGCTGGTCACCGCGCTGCCGCTGGTCGGCTTCGCCTACGCGGTGCGCAGGATCTCGCTGACCAGCGTCGGCATCCTGCAGTACATCGCGCCGACCCTGCAGTTCTTGATCGGCGTGTTCGTGTTCGCCGAACCGTTCGACCGCGCCCGCCTGGTCGGCTTCGCCTGCATCTGGCTGGCGCTGGCGGTGTTCATCGTCGACGGCCTGCGCAACAGCCGCCGCATGCGCGAGGCGGCGCTGGCCGAACTGGCCTGAAGCGCCGCGGTCAGGCCGACCGCAGCGCTTCGGTGACCGGCAGCCGCGCGGCGCGCAGTGCCGGGAACAATCCGCCGACCAGACCGATCCCCAGCGCCCACTTCAGCCCGGTCCACGCCAGTTCGGGACTGACCTTGAACTGGAACACCACCTGGCTGAAGTTCTGCCCCAGCGTGCTGACCGTGTAGCCGTTGAACACGATCCACGCGATGGCCGCGCCCAGCACCCCGCCCAGCAGCGCCAGCAGCATGGTTTCCAGCATCACCGCGGTGACCACCGGCACGCT
>JANJSW010000235.1 GCA_024711415.1 Thermomonas sp.
CCGCCGAGATGCCGGCGTAGTGATCAAGGGTGCGCTGGATGTCCTGCTCCGCAAGTTCCGACCGGAATGCCGGCTTCACTTGCCGCCCTTGGCTGCCACCTGTTTGCGCAAGTCGGCGAAGTACGCCGCATCCATGCGGCCCGCCGGTTTGGAGGCGATGCCGTCAAGCAGGTATTGGCGAAACCGTTCGCGGTCGCGGTCGCGCCGGATCAGTTCGCGCATGTATTCGCTGCTGCTGCCGAACCCGTCGGCCTTGATGCGGATGTCCACATAGGCCTTGAGTTCTTCAGGCAGGGAAATGTTCATGGTGCTCATGGCGACAACCTAGCTGCTTTGCCAAATTTTGGCAAGAAATCAGGATGCAGTGGTTTCCTCCGGCGGCAGCGCCGGGATCTCGCCGGTGGTGCGCGCGCTGGCCGGGCTGATCTTCTCGATGGTTGCGCGCAGCTCGCGCCCCAGCACCACGCGCGCATCCTTGGCCCAGGCATTGAGGCGCTCGTCGAACATCAGCTTGCTGGTTTCCGGATGCGGCCAGACCAGCTTGAGTTCGCGCAGCTGCTGGATGAAGCCGCGGAACAGCGACTTGTCGAAGAATTCCGGTGCGGCCGGGGCATACAGCAGCGACAGCCGCTGCGCGGTGAGCTGGCACAGGCTTTCCAGCTCGCCGGCGCCGAGGATGCCGGGGCCGTTCTTCACCAGTACCGCGATGGCGATGTAGTAGCGCTCGAACGCCTGCTGCAGGGTGTGGCCGAGCGCGCGCAGGCGGAACACCTCGTCGCTCTGGCCGGCATTGCGCTGCAGGATGCCGCCATCCTCGTCGCTGGCCTGCTCGAGCAGGCCCTCGCGGATGAACACCTCGATGGTGCGGTCGATGCGGCTGGCGAAGGTGTCCTCGTCCCAGGGCAGGAACAGCTCGGCCTGCAGGAACGGATACAGGGTGCGGCCGATCTGCTGGAGCTGGCGGCGGCCCATGCGGCGGTTGTTCTGGAAGCACACCGCGATCCACGAGGACGCGGTGAACAGGTGCAGCACGTTGTTGCGGAAATAGCTCAGCAACACCGCGTTGTCGCCTTCCACGCCCAGCACGTCGCCGAGCGGGTGGCTGGTGCGGGTGATCAGGCCGATCTCCTCGCCGTGGGCGATGATCTGTTCCGGCGAATGCGGGGTCACCGTCACCCAGTCGGAATACGGCACTTCCGCCAGCAGGGTCTTGGACAGCGCGATCTGCGCGCGCAGGTCGGCTTCGCCCATCGCGTGCTTGGGCGTGGACAGCAGCGCCAGTGCCAGCAGGTTGATCGGATTGACGTCGGCGGCGCGGTTGACGTGGACCTGGATCTTCTGCGCCAGCGCATCGATGGTGCGGGCGAACCAGGCCGGTTTTTCGTCGTCGCCGACCGGCTTGCCGTCCCATTCCGGCGCGTGCTCGGCCAGGATCTGGTCGAGCCGGATGCGTTCGCCGAAGTTCACCACCACCTGGCCGTAGTTGCTCCGCAACACCTTGGGGATGCCGGTCAGCAGCTGCCAGATCGATTCCTTTTCCTTCGGCTTGCCGGACAGCTCGTCGAGGTAGCTGCGGCCTTCCATCAGCTTCTCGTAGCCGATGTAGACCGGCTGGAACAGCAGCGGCCGGGTCGGCTGGCGCAGGTAGGCGCGCACGGTCATCGCCAGCGAGCCGCCCTTGGGCTGCAGCAGCCGGCCGGTGCGCGAGCGCCCGCCTTCGATGAAGTATTCGATCGAATAGCCGCCGGCCACCAGCTGCGCCATGTATTCGCGGAACACCGCCGAATACAGCGCGTTGCCCTTGAAGCTGCGGCGGGCGAAGAACGCGCCGCCCTTGCGCAGCACCGTGCCCACCACCGGCAGGTTGAGGTTGATGCCGGCGAAGATGTGCGGGGCGACGATGCCGTGGCTGTAGAGCAGGTAGCTCAGCAGCAGGTAGTCCATGTGGCTGCGATGGCTGGGCACGTAGACCACTTCGTGGCCCGGCGCCTCCTGCTTGAACTGGTCGAGGTGGTGGACCAGCACGCCGCGGTAGATCCGGTTCCACACCGAGGTCAGCAGGAAGCTGAGCGAGCGCACCACCGTGTTCGAATAGTCGGCGGCGATTTCCCAGAAGTAGGCGTTGGCCTTCTTCCACGCTTCCTCGGGCTTGCTGTTGTCGCGCCGCGCCTGGTCGGCGATGGCGTCCTTGACCAGCGGCGCCGACAGCACCTGCTCGGCCAGCATGCGCCGGGTCGAAAGATCCGGCCCGATCACCACCTCGCGCACGCGGCGGAAGTGGGTGCGCAGCACGCGCGAGAGCTTGCGCACGGTGCGTTCCGGCGGCAGCTCCTCGGCGACGATGTCGCGCAGCGGGATCGGCGCGGCGAACTGCACCAGGGTGTCGCGCCCGTTCAGCAGGATTGCCAGCAGCCGGCGGAAGCGGCCGACCAGGGTCCAGTTCTCCGAGAACAGCACCGAGAACCAGCCGCTGCTGCGCTTGGGCGCCTGGCCGACGAAGATCGACACCGGCACCAGCTGCACGTCCAGTGCCGGGTTGCTGCCGTGCGCGGCCAGCAGCCGCGCCAACGAACCTGAGTGGGTCTTGTGCTCGGCGCCCGGCAGCAGCCCCAGCGCATTGGCATGGCGGCGCGACAGCGCCACGTAGGCGCGCTTGCGCCCCAGCGGGTCGCCGGCGATGGGCTGCAGCGGCGGCGGCAGCCCGGCCTCGCGACAGGCCCGCGCCAGGATCAGCGCGTTGGACAGGCCGTAGTCTTCCAGCACGTAGCAGATCGGGCGCGCATCGGCGCCCACCTGCGGGTCGGTCTCGATGTCCAGCTTCAGCCACGGATGCAGCGGACGCCCCAGCAGGCGCGCCCACAGCGGCAGCCTGGCCCTGGCGGGACGCGTCGCCGGCGTGGCGGAAGCACCGGCTGGGGCCAGGAAACCGGGCAGCGGCAACGGTTCGCCGGCGGGCGCGGCGTCGGAACGGATGTCCGCGTCTGCAGCGCTGGCGTCGCGTGCGGCATCGGCGGTCGGCGGGTCGAACAGGCCGGCCTGGGCGGGAGTCTGGCGATCTGGCATCGCCGCCATTATGGACGCCCGTCGCCGGCGGGCGCGGCCCGGAGGGGCCAAACGCCCGCTTTCCTGTGACTTGG
>JANJSW010000238.1 GCA_024711415.1 Thermomonas sp.
GGACGATGCCGGCATCGCCCTCGGCGCCTGCGTGCCGCGCTACCGCGACCGATTCGCCGGTGAGCAGGGATTCGTCCACGTGCAGGTCGGCGGCCTCCAGCACGCGCGCGTCGGCGGCCACGCGGTCGCCTTCCTCCAGCAGCAGCACGTCGCCGACCACCAGCTCCTGCGAAGCCACCACGATGGCCGCGCCATCGCGCAGGACCCGCGCCCGCGGGCTGCCGAGGTCGCGCAGCGCCTGCAGCGCCCGCTCGGACTTGTATTCCTGGTACAGCGTCAGGCCGATGACCAGCCCCACCGACGCCACCAGCAGGGCGGCCTCCCCGGGATCGCCCAGCAACATGTACACCATCGACGCCGCCAGCAGCAGCAACAGCATGGGCTCGCGCAGCACCTGCCCGGCAAGCGCCAGGCCGCCCTTCCGGCCCGGCTCGGGCAACACGTTGGGGCCGTTGCGCGCCAGCCGCGCCGCGGCTTCGGCAGAGGTCAGTCCGGGCATGTGGTCCGCCTTCATCAGATGCCCCGAAGTATGCGGACAAAAGCGTGCCGGAAACATTTCGCAGGCGGATGGATGACTGCGCGTGTTTGTTGCCGTGGTAGTGGATCGTCCGGCCCCGCCTGCGAGGAAGGCGATCCAGCCATCGCCCGTTGCTACCCTTGGCCCGACTTCCACGATGGGTTCGAACATGGACAGAAGGCGATTCCTCGGCACGGCGGCGCTTGCGGGTGCGATGTTGCCGGTGCTGGGCATGCGCGGGGCGATCGCGGCCACGCATGGGCCGCTGCTGGCGGCGGGGCTGCGCAGGGGCGATACGGTGGGGCTGGTGAGTCCGTCATCGGCGGTCAACGAGCGGCTGTCGCTGCAGCTGGCGCAGGAGGCGATGGAGGCGCTGGGCTTCCGGGTCCGGACCGGCGCCCATTACGGCGGGCGCTACGGCCATCTGGCGGGGACCGATGCCGAGCGTGCCGGCGACCTCAACGCGATGTTCGGCGACAAGGCGGTCAAGGCCATCGTCTGCGTGCGCGGCGGTTCCGGTGCGGCGCGGCTGCTGCCGCTGCTGGACTATGCACTGATCCGCCGCAACCCCAAGGTGCTGCTGGGCTATTCGGACATTACCGCGCTGCACTGCGCGATCCACGCCAAGACCGGGCTGGTCACCTTCCACGGCCCGGTGGGCACGGCTAGCTGGAACCGCTTCAACGTCGACCAGTTCGAGCGGCTGTTCTTCCGGCGCGAGCTGATGCAGTACCAGAACAGCCGCGACGCCGGCGACGAGCTGGTGCCGCGCCGAAACCGCACCCAGACCCTGCGCGGCGGCAAGGCGCAAGGGGAACTGGTGGGCGGCAACCTGACGGTGCTCACCGCGCTGGCGGGCACGCCGTATCTGCCGGATTTCAGCGGCAGGATCCTGTTCCTGGAGGACGTGGGCGAGGCGCCTTACCGCATCGACCGCATGTTCAGCACGCTGAAGCTGATGGGCGCGCTGGACAAGGTCGCCGGCATCATCTTCGGCGACTGCAGCGACTGCAATCCGGGCGATGGCTATGGGTCGCTGACCCTGGACCAGATCTTCGACGACCATATCCTGCCGCTGAAGATCCCGGCTTACCGCGGCGCGATGATCGGCCACATCCGCGAGCAGTTCATCGTGCCGGTGGGCGGCAGGGTGGAGATGGATGCCGATGCGGGCACGTTCCGCCTGCTGGCACCGGTGCTGGCCGACGGCTGACGGAGGCGTGATCGGGCGAGCAGCGGACGCGGGTCAACGCAGGGCGTTGAGCTTCGCGCCGCCGGGGCAGGGGATCCAGGCGGAGCCCGCTTTCCTGCCGGCAACGTGGCGCACGTGGTGCCGCGGGGCAACAACCGGCAAAATTGCAGTTCTGGCCTGCAGGCCCCGGAGCCCCCATGACCCCGCTTGCCCACCACGTTCCCGATCCCGCCCAGGTACCGGCCGGCACCACGCTGGCCATCACCCGGCCCGACGATTGGCACCTGCACCTGCGTGACGGCGCGCAGCTGCAGGCGGTGCTGCCGCATACGGCGGCGCAGTTCCGCCGCGCCATCGTGATGCCGAACCTGCGCCCGCCGGTCACCACCACGGCGCTGGCGGCGGCGTATCGCGAGCGCATCCTGGCCGCGCTGCCGGCGGGGTCTGACTTCGAGCCGCTGATGACGCTGTACCTCACCGACAATACGCCGGCCGAGGAGATCCTGCGGGCCCGGGCCAGTGGCTTCGTGCACGCGGCGAAGCTGTACCCGGCGGGCGCCACCACCAATTCGGATTCCGGCGTCACCAACTTGAAACACGCCTACGCGGCGCTGGAGGCCATGCAGGAGACGGGCATGGTGCTGGCCATCCATGGCGAGGTGACCGACCGCGAGATCGACGTGTTCGATCGCGAGAAGGTGTTCATCGAGGACAAGCTGATCCCGCTGCGTCGCGATTTCCCGGGACTGCGCGTGGTGCTGGAGCACATCACGACGAAGGACGCCGTGGACTACGTGCGCGCCGCCGAAGGCGAGATCGCCGCCACCATCACCGCGCACCACCTGCTGTACAACCGCAATGCCATCTTCACTGGCGGTATCCGCCCGCACTACTACTGCCTGCCGGTGCTGAAGCGCGAAGTGCACCGGTGTGCGTTGCTGGAGGCCGCCACCAGCGGCGATGCGCGGTTCTTCCTGGGCACCGATTCGGCCCCGCATGCGCGCGGAGACAAGGAAGCCGACTGCGGCTGCGCCGGCTGCTACACCGGCCTGCACGCGCTGGAGCTATATGCCAGCGCGTTCGAGGCCGCCGGCCGGCTGGACCGCCTGGAGGGCTTTGCCAGCCATTTCGGCGCCGACTTCTACCGCCTGCCGCGCAACACCGGCACGCTGACCCTGCGCAAGGGCGACTGGGTCATCCCGGCCGAGTTGCCGTACGGCGACCGCACCATCGCGCCGCTGGCCCACGGCGAAACGCTGGGGTGGCGGCTGGACCGGTGAAGTTGTGCCGCTAGTGGCGGCAGGATGGTTGCGGGTCTCCAAGCCCCCGGACGCGCAAACCTTGTGGCTATACTCCGGTCATGACCAGCGAAAGCGTGCACTTCCACCGCGGGTGCGCGGCATGCTGCATGCGCAGGATGTGATCTGCCGTTGGGACGGAGAAGAGTTCATCGTCCTGCTGCCGAGCACCCATCCGGAAGGCGCGCGGGTGGCGGCCGAGAAACTGCGGATGGCCGTGGCCAGCACCCCCATCAAGGCCGACGACAACCCCATCGACGTGACAATCACCATCGGGGGGCGGCATGGATTCGCACGCCGGGGATGCGGTGTACGACGTCATCGAGCGCGCCGACCAAGCCCTGTACATCGGCAAGCGCGATGGCCGGAGCCGCGTGGTCTTCGATGTGGACGGCGTGGCCTGGGCGACAGGGCGCCGGCACCCGGGGCGGCACCGGTTCCCTTGGGCCGCCCCCCACGCCTGCGGCAGCCGGTGCCCACCGGGTCGACAGGAGCGGACGATTTCCCGGCGCATGCCGCCCAGATCAAGGACAAACCATGGCCAAGGACTACGATCCACCGCTGACCGCGGCTCCGCACAGCCCGCTCTATCGCGTCGACAAGGCGATCAAGGCCGCCCGGCAGCGGCTGGACGCGGCGATCGACGCAAAGCGTCACCACACCAGCCAGAACCTCGCCCACGAAGTCATCAAGGAGGCGCGCGAGGCCCTCAGGAAGTGCGAGAAGCTGCGTGCGGCCAAGCTCCGGGAGCTGGAGGCGTCGGCCAGGAAGTGATGCCGGGCGCGCTCAGGCCTCGTCCAGCGCATGGTGGATCAGCACCACGCACTGCGATGCGAACAGCATCGTCGATCCGAGCGAGATCTTTTTCGCGCCCAGCCGCTCCAGGCTGTTGAAGGACTTCTTCGGCATCGGGATGTGGTCGGTCAGCAGGAAGCACGGCGCGCGATCGAAAGCCTGCTGGCGGATCGGCGTGCCCTTGCGGTCCATCACGAACAGCTGATGGGATTCGGCCAGCTGCTGCACCAACCGTTCGAAGCTGGTGGTGCTGACCGTGACCCCCGGTTCCACCGGTCGCGTCTCGTCCTTGGCCATTCCCGCGGAGGCGTCCAGGGCCCTGGCGATCTTGCCCAGCAGCGCGCGTTCGTCGAATCCGCCGATATCGCGCATGGCGTTGGCGTCGAACCGGATCGCGCGCGAGTAGTCCCTGGTGCTCTCCAGCACCAGGTGCACGGTGACATCCGGGCGATGCGACTGGGCCACGAAGATGGCGTTCATCAGCGTGTGCGCCAAGATCTCGGTATGGGCGTCCTGCCCGACCGACGCCAGCAGTCCCCGGCTTTCGGTCGGCGCTGCCCGCGCCCTGAGTACGAACGTTCGCATGGGTCCCCACGGAATGATCAATAACTACGTTGTTGCGTAGTATCCGTCACAACCCCCGGCACGCCGCATTCACGCCGGCTTGCGTTATCTTCCCCGTCCGGTGAAAAAAGGTCCCGCATGTGAAAGCCACCGTCGTCGGTCTCGTTACCCCGCATGTCCTGCGCGTCATTGATCTCGCCAAGATGGCGGAGACGGGCAC
>JANJSW010000244.1 GCA_024711415.1 Thermomonas sp.
GAGGAGATCTTCGGCCCGGTGGCGACGTTGCAGGCCTTCGACAACGACGGCGAAGCGCTCGCACTGGCCAACGCCTCCGACTACGGCCTGTCCGCCAGCGTGTGGACGCGGGACCTGACCCGCGCGCACCAGCTGGCCGCACAGCTGCGCACCGGCATCGTCTGGATCAACAGCTGGCTGATGCGCGACCTGCGCACGCCGTTCGGCGGCAGCCAGGCCTCAGGCCTCGGCCGCGAAGGCGGCCTTGAAGCCATGCGTTTCTTCACCGAACCGCGCAACGTCGGCATCGCCCTGCCCGCTCATCTCCCACAAGGCACCCCATGAAGAAAGAACTCGAAACCCTGCTGCGCAACAACCAGGAATGGGCGGATCGCGTCACCCGCGAAGACCCGACCTTCTTCGAACGCCTGTCGAAACAGCAGGCCCCGGAGTACCTGTGGATCGGCTGTTCGGATTCGCGGGTGCCGGCCAACCAGATCATGGGGCTGGCGCCGGGCGAGGTGTTCGTCCACCGCAACATCGCCAACGTGATGGTGCATACCGACCTCAACTGCATGTCCACCATCCAGTTCGCGGTGGACGTGCTCAAGGTCCGGCACATCCTGGTGGTGGGCCACTACGGCTGTGGCGGCGTTGGCGCAGCGCTGCATGGCACCCGGCTGGGGCTGGCCGACAACTGGATCCGCCACGTCGGCGACATCGCCCAGAAGCATGCGGCACTGCTCGGGCAGATCCCGGCGGAACAGCGCCACGATGCGCTGTGCGAACTCAACGCGATCGAACAGGCCGAGAACGTCTGCCTGACCACCGTGGTGCAGGACGCCTGGGCCCGCGGCCAGCAGTTGGCGGTGCACGGCTGGGTCTACAGCCTGGCCGACGGCAAGGTGCGCGAGCTGGGAATGGACGTGGACGCGCGCGACGCGCTGGAACCCGTCTATGCCTGGGCGATTGCCGGCGTCGGCGAACGCCGCGGGATCACCGGGTGACGGCCGCCGGCATCCATGCCTCCGCCGCACCCAGGGCGGTAGGCCATTACCCGCATGCGCGGCGCGCGGGCGGGCTGTTGTTCCTGTCCGGCATCGGCCCGCGCGACCCGACCGACGATTCCATCCCCGGCAACGAATACTTCGCCGACGGGCGGGTGCGCAGCTACGACATCGAGGCGCAGGCACGCGCGGTGCTGGCGAACGTGCGCGCGGTGCTGGACGCCAGCGGCGCGCGCTGGGAGGACCTGGTCGACGTCACCGTCTATCTCACCGACATGGCGCGCGACTTCAAGGCGTGGAACGCGGTCTGGGCCGAACACTTTCCGGACCCCGCCCACGCGCCCTGCCGCACCACCGTCGGCATCACCGCGCTGCCCACGCCGATCGCCATCGAACTGAAGTGCGTCGCCCGCATCGAGGACTGAAGCCATGCTGCCCGCCGCCTTCAACCTGCACGCCTGGATCGAGGAACACCGCCACCTGCTGCAGCCGCCGGTGGGCAACAAGTGCATCGTGCAGGACGACTTCATCGTGATGATCGTCGGTGGACCGAACGCGCGCACCGACTACCACTACGAGGAAGGGCCCGAGTGGTTCTTCCAGCTGGAAGGCGAGATGGTGCTGCGGGTGCAGGAGGACTTCGACGGCGAGCAAGGCAGCGTGCGCGACATCCCGATCCGCGCCGGCGAGGTCTTCTACCTGCCGCCGCGGGTGCCGCACTCGCCGCAGCGCATGGCCGGCTCGGTGGGGCTGGTGATCGAGCGCAAACGCCTGCCGCACGAGGACGACGCGCTGATGTGGTTCTGCGTGAACTGCAACCACCGGCTGTACGCCGACTTCTTCCACCTGGTCGACATCGAGCAGGACTTCTTCCGCGTGTTCGAGAAGTTCTACCGCGACGACCACCTGCGCACCTGCAGCCAGTGCGGCACGCTCAACCCGCGCCCGGGACGGTACGAGCAACCCACCGAGTAGCGCTAAGGGTCGCGGCGCAAGCCGCTTCCGCAGCCGGGCGCGTCGACCAAAAAAAAACGGGCCTTGCGGCCCGTTTTTTCGTGCGCGGGTGGCGCGGCGATTACTCGCCGCTGCCCTCGCCTTCGGTCACGGCCTTGATCGACAGGCGGATGCGGCCCTGCTTGTCGACTTCCAGCACCTTGACCTTGACCATGTCGCCTTCCTTCAGCTTGTCGGAGACCTTCTCCACGCGCTCGCTGGAGATCTGCGAGACGTGGACCAGGCCGTCCTTGCCCGGGGCGATGGTCACGAACGCGCCGAAGTCCATGATCTTGGCGACCTTGCCTTCGTAGATCCGGCCCGGCTCGACGTCCGAGGTGATCTGCTCGATGCGCGACTTGGCGGCCTGGCCGGCGGCGGCGTTCACCGAGGCGATGGTGATGGTGCCGTCGTCCTGGATGTCGATCTGGGTGCCGGTTTCCTTGGTGATCGCCTGGATCACCGAGCCGCCCTTGCCGATCACTTCGCGGATCTTGTCCGGGTGGATCTTGATGGTCAGCAGGCGCGGGGCGTACTCGCTCAGCTCACCGCGCGGCGCGGTGATGGCGTTGGCCATCTCGCCGAGGATGTGCAGGCGGCCCGACTTGGCCTGGGCCAGCGCGACCTTCATGATCTCTTCGGTGATGCCCTGGATCTTGATGTCCATCTGCAGCGCGGAGATGCCGTTGCTGGTGCCCGCGACCTTGAAGTCCATGTCGCCGAGGTGGTCCTCGTCGCCCAGGATGTCGGACAGGACGACGAAGTTGTCGCCTTCCTTCACCAGGCCCATCGCGATGCCCGCGACCGGCGCCTTGACCGGCACGCCGGCGTCCATCAGCGCCAGCGAGCTGCCGCAGACGGAGGCCATCGACGAGGAACCGTTCGACTCGGTGATCTCGGAGACCACGCGGATCGTGTACGGGAAGGCTTCCATGGTCGGCATCACCGCCAGCACGCCGCGCTTGGCGAGGCGGCCGTGGCCGATCTCGCGGCGCTTCGGGCCCATCATGCGGCCGGCTTCACCCACCGAGTACGGGGGGAAGTTGTAGTGGAACAGGAAGTGCTCCTTGTACTCGCCGGCGACGGCATCGATGACCTGGCCGTCGCGGGCGGTGCCGAGGGTCACGGCGACGATCGCCTGGGTCTCGCCGCGGGTGAACAGCGAGGAGCCGTGGACGCGCGGCAGCACGCCGACTTTGGAGGTGATCGGACGCACGGTATCCAGCGCGCGGCCGTCGATGCGGACCTTGGTCTCCAGCACCGAGCCGCGCATGGTCTGGTACTCCAGCTCGCCGAATTCCTTCGAGGCTTCGGCGGTGCTCCAGCCGTTGGCTTCGATCTGCGGCGCGATCTCGGCCAGCACGGCCTTCTTCAGCGCCGAGATGGCGTCCTTGCGCTCCAGCTTGTCGCGCACCTGGAAAGCCGCCGACAGCTTGTCGCCGATCGCGTTCTTCAGCGCGCCGATCAGCGCGTCGTTCTTCGCCGGCGCCTGCCAGTCCCACTTCGGCTTGCCGGCCTCGGCAACCAGCGCGTTGATGGTGTCGATGGCGACCTGCATCTGCTGGTGGCCGAACATCACCGCGCCCAGCATCACGTCTTCGGACAGCTCGGCGGCTTCGGATTCCACCATCAGCACCGCGTCCTTGGTGCCCGCGACCACCAGCTCGAGCCGGGAGTCCTTCAGCTGGCTGACGGTCGGGTTGAGGATGTAGTTGCCGTTGCTGTAACCGACCTTGGCCGCGCCGATCGGGCCCTGGAACGGGGCGCCGGTCAGGGCGACGGCGGCGGAGCAGCCGATCAGCGCCAGGATGTCGCCGTCCACTTCCGGGTTCAGCGACATCACCGTGGCGATGACCTGCACTTCGTTC
>JANJSW010000249.1 GCA_024711415.1 Thermomonas sp.
CGGCCGGCCTCGCGCATTTTCTCGATTTCAGCCGGGGTCTTCAGATTGATAGTCATTTGCGGATTATCGCGCATTGTGGCGGTGCCGGCTGCGCAGCCTCTCCTGCCATCGCCCGGTGGCTGGTGCCCGGGGGGACGCCAATACCCTGTAAATTGCCTTGCCGGCACTTTTCCCCCATAATTCCGCGGCTATATCCGCCATGCCGGGCGTCACCGGCAAATCCACACCTGTCGGCAATCCCCGTTCCGGGGTGCCCGCGCAAGCGGGTTCGGAAGCGGTGACGACAGGGAGGCCCAACCCCGGAATCCAGCGCCAGCCCCTGCGGCCGCGGCGCAGCGCCTTCATTCAACCGGCGCGGGTTCCCTCATCGGAGTTTCAGAAATGCCCCAGATCACCATGCGCCAGATGCTGGAAGCCGGCGTCCACTTCGGCCACCAGACCCGCTATTGGAACCCCAAGATGGGCCCGTACATCTTCGGTGCCCGCGGCAAGATCCACATCATCAACCTGGAAAAGACCGTCCCGCTGTTCAACGACGCGATGAACTTCATCTCGGGCGTTGCGCAGAAGCGCGGCACCATCCTGTTCCTGGGCACCAAGCGCAGCGCGCGCGAGGCGATCAAGGAAGAAGCCGAGCGTTGCGGCATGCCGTTCATGAACCAGCGCTGGCTGGGCGGCACCCTGACCAACTTCGCCACCGTCAAGAAGTCGGTGTCGCGCCTGAAGGAACTGGAAGCCGCGGAAACCGACGGCACCTTCCAGAAGCTGGTCAAGCACGAAGTGATGGGCCTGCGCCGCGAGCGCGACAAGCTGCAGGCCAGCCTGGGCGGCATCAAGGAAATGAACCGCCTGCCCGACGCCATCTTCGTGATCGACATCGGCCATGAAGACATCGCCATCAAGGAAGCCAAGAAGCTCGGCATCCCGGTGATCGCGGTGGTCGACACCAACTACAACCCGGAACTGGTGGACTACGCCATCCCCGGCAACGACGACGCCATCCGCGCCGTGCAGCTGTACGCCCGTGCCGCCGCCGACGCCGTGCTGGAAGGCAAGGCCGCTGCCCCGAACTCGGCTTCGGTGCGCGAGGAAGACTTCGCCGCCGCCGTCGAAGGCGAGGAAGCCAAGCCGGCCCGCCGCAACGGCAAGAAGGGCGAGTAACCGGCCCGCACGCGGCCGCGCCCCGTTGCGCGGCCGCCGCTTTTCCTTCTCCCGCCGGGAGAAGCTGGCGCAAGGCGCCGGATGAGGGCTCGGCACCGTACGCGCCCCTCCCCCCACCCTCTCCCGACGGAGAAGGGCTCACAGCATTCAAATCAGAGGCAACCCCAATGGCTGAAATCACCGCTTCCCTCGTGAAGGATCTGCGCGAGCGCACCGGCGCCGGCATGATGGAGTGCAAGAAGGCACTGACCGAAAACAACGGCGACATCGACGCCGCGGCCGAGTGGCTGCGCAAGTCGGGCCTGGCCAAGGCCGACAAGAAGGCCAGCCGCGTGACCGCCGAAGGCCGCGTGGCCGCTGCCGGCAACGGCGGCAAGGCCGTGCTGGTCGAGATCAATTCCGAAACCGACTTCGTGGCCAAGGACGGCAGCTTCGTCGCCCTGTGCGAGGCCATCGCCGCTGCCGCGCTGGCCTCCGACGCCGCCGACGTTGAAGCCCTGAAGAGCGCCAAGCTGGCTTCCGGCGAAACCGTCGAGGAAGCCCGCGCCGCCGCCATCGCCAAGCTGGGCGAGAACATCCAGGTGCGCCGCATGGTGCGCGTGGACGGCAACAACAACGTGGCGGCCTACGTCCACGGCGGCAAGATCGGCGTGTTGGTCGAGCTGGCCGGCGGCGACGCCGACCTGGCCCGCGGCCTGGCGATGCACATCGCCGCGATGAATCCGCCGCACAACAAGGCGTCCGACGTGCCGGCCGAGTTCGTGGCGAAGGAAAAGGAAATCGAGCTGGCCAAGATGAGCGAGAAGGACAAGGCCAAGCCGGCCGAGATCCTCGAGAAGATCATCAGCGGCAAGATCGCCAAGATCGTCAACGAGGTCACCCTGTACGGCCAGCCGTACGTGCTGGACGGCGACAAGACCGTCGAGGCCGTGGTCAAGGCTGCTGGCGCCGACGTGCTGGGCTTCCAGCGCCTGGTGGTCGGCGAAGGCATCGAGAAGGTGCAGGAAGACTATCTGGCCGAAGTCGCCAAGGCGATGCAGGTCTGAGTTTCCGCGACCCCTGATCCACGAAAAACCCGCCGGCGACGGCGGGTTTTTTGTGCCCGCGCGGGCCGTGATCAGGCGCGATGGTAGGGATGGTTGGCCAGCAGCGCCGCGGCCCTGTAGAGCTGTTCGGCCAGCACCAGCCGCACCAGCATGTGCGGCAGGGTCAGCGGGCCCAGCGACCAGTGTTCGTCGGCGCGGGCGATCACCTCGGCGGCATGGCCCTCGGGGCCGCCGATCAGGAAGGCGAGGTCGCGGCCCTGCCCGCGCCAGTGTTCGAGACGCTGGGCGAGCTGTTCGGACGAATGCATTTTCCCGCGCCCGTCGAGGGCGACCACATGCGCGTTCTTCGGCAGCGCGGCCAGCACCCGCGCGCCTTCATCGGTCATCGCGCGGGCGGTGTCGCGGCCCTTGCCGCGCACGCCGGGTTCGACCTCGGCCAGCTCCAGTGGCAGCCAGTGCGACAACCGCTTCTGGTATTCGGAAAAGCCCTGCGCCACCCAGCCGGGCGCGCGCTCGCCCACGGCGATCAGGCGCGCCTTCATCGGTACCACCCCCCGGCGTCGTCCTGCGGGAAGTCCCTGTCCGCATCGGCCGACTGACGCTGCTGTTTCAGCCAGCGCTTGAACGCCTGCGGCTGCTGCAGGTCGCGCAGGTCGCCGCGCATGATCGCCAGCTCGTCTTCGACCTGGCGCTTGCACTGTGCCATCAGTTTGTCGAGCTGCTGCGGCTTGAGCCTTCGCGCCGGTTGCAGCCCGTAGTCTTCGCAGAACCCCCGCTCCACCTGCGCCAGCTCCCGTGCGATCTCCTCGCACTGCCGCGACAGCTCGCAGTTGTACTGCTGCAGGCGCGCATCGGTGAGTGCATCCACGCCGGCGGCGTCCAGCAGGCCGATCTCGACCTGGAGCTCGATCAGGCCGATCAGGTCGCCCGCCTTGTACGCGGCGTTGAGCCGCTGCATCAGCACGGTGCGACGCTGGCCGTCGGCGGCATCGCGGGCGCGATCCGGATGCAGGCTGGCCGCGAGCTTGCGGTAAATCTCGCGCAGTGGCGGCGGTTCGTCGGCCTGCTGCCTGACGGCTTCGCGCTGCCGCTGGCGCGCCTTGCGCCTCCGCGCGTGTTCCTGCTGCTGACGGAGGCGCGCCTGCGCCTGTTCGAACACCGCGTCCGGCGAATCCATCGCCGCCACGTCCTCGGGCGACAGGCCGAACACGGTACCCAACACCTGCTAGAGCATCGCATCCGTTTCCGACGCGCCCGCAACGTCACCTGGTTGGTTGTGGCGCTCGTACAGCGGCTTGAGATCCTCGCGGCCCGCCGCGATCAACGGCCCGGCCAACCGGCACAGGAGTTCGGAAAGGAAGGCGCGGTCGCCCTTGGCCAGCTTGATGGTCGCGTCGGCGCGGTCGAGCAGTTCGA
>JANJSW010000282.1 GCA_024711415.1 Thermomonas sp.
GGGGCGGGGTGTGTGGCCGAAACCCTCCCCCCCTCCCGACCCCGCCCCCCCCCCCGCGGGCCCAGCCCGCCCCCCCCCTGCACCCGCCCGCGCGCCACGTCCGGGGTGCGCGCGATGACCCGGAAGTCCCGGGAAAAAGCCGGCGGCATGCGGGCCGGATTCATCCAGTCCAGGTTGCTGAGCACCCCGGCGTCGACCATCCGCTTGTGCACCCAGGTGGAGATGTTCAGTTCGGTGCGGGCGAACACGTAACCCACCCGGTCCGACGCCGGCTTGTCCATCGGCGACAGCAGCAATTCGAGCGACTGGCCGTTCTCCAGCAGCTGCGCCGCCGGCAGGAAGTAGGCACTGGTCGACAGCGGGCTCTGGAAGGCCACGCTGCGGCCGGCGAGATCCTCCAGCGTCTGCACCGGGCTGTCGCGACGGACGAAGAACACGCTGTGGTAGCGGGTGACGCCCTCGCGTTCGCTGATGAGGAACGAGCGGGCGACGCCGCGGTACTCCAGCAGCGCTGCATTGCCCGCGGTTTCGTTGATCCAGTCGACCCGGCCGCGCCGCAGGTAGCTGGTCATCTGCTGCAGGTCCTTGGCCATCAGGATGCGGCCGCTGCGGATGCCGACCGACGCCATCCGCGGAATCACGTAGTCGAGCAGCGGCTTGAGCTGGTCGTAGTGCGCCTTGGGGTCATCGCTGACCCTGCCCAGCACCAGCACGCTGGCGTCGTCCGCGGACACTGCGCCCTGCGCGCGGGCAAACGGCGCCCATGCCAGCAACAGGCACAGCAGCGCTGGCATCAAACGGCGCATGGATGCAGGCAATTCCCCATTTCTTCCCGGCGACGAGGCTAACCGATTTTGCCGTCGCTTGAACCCTGCCCTGCCAAACGCGCCATCCGCTGGGAATCGGCCAGCACGCCGCGCAGCAGGCGGATCTCGGCGCTGTCGAGGTTGGCGCGCAGGTACAGCCGGCGCAGCTTGCGCATCGCCGACTCCGGCGCGCGCCCCTTGTGGAAGTCGATCTGGTCCAGCGTCTCCGCCAACTGGCCGAACAACCCTTCCAGTTCGGCATGCGAGGCCGCGCCCTCGCCCGGCGGCGGCGTGCGGGCTTCAACGACCTCGCCGACATCCCCCAGCAGCGCGCAGCGCAGCTCGTAGCTGAGCACCTGCACCGCGGCAGCAAGGTTGAGCGAGCTGAACGCCGGGTCGGACGGAATGTGCACCGCGGCGTGGCAGAGCTGCAGCTCGTCGTTGTCCAGGCCGGTGCGCTCGCGCCCGAACACCAGCGCCACCGGGCCGCTGGCCGCCGCCACCAAGGCGCGCGCGCCGGCATCGCGCGGGTGCAGCGGCTCCAGCTGGATGCGTCGGCTGCGCGCGGTGGCGCCCAGCACCCAGCGGCAATCGGCCACCGCCTCGGCCAGGGTGGCGAACACCGGTGCGGCCTCCACCAGGTCGTCCGCACCGGCGGCCATGGCCTGGGTATCGCGGTCGGGCGCCTTCTCGGGCGCCACCAGCACCAGCTTCGACAGGCCCATGGTTTTCATCGCCCGGGCGGCGGAACCGATGTTGCCGGGGTGCTGGGTGCCGACGAGGACGATGCGCAGATTGTCGGCAAGCGCCGGGGTCGATGGTGCATTCATGTGCGAATGGTAAACTTTGCAACCCGGCCGCAGCGCCGGGATTCGCTCTTTTCCGCCGTCGCCCCCTCCACCTCACTCGATCGAGGCGCTTTCGCCATGCAAAAACCCGTCGTCAACGTCATGGTCAAGGCGGCCCGCGCGGCCGGGGGCGTACTCCTGCGCAACATGAACCGGCTCGACGCGATCAACGTGATCGAGAAGGACCGCCTGGATTACGCCAGCGAAGTGGACGAACAGGCCGAGCAGGCGGTGGTCAAGGAACTGCGTCGCGCCTTCCCGGACGCCGGCTTCCTCGGCGAGGAGGGTGGCGCCCAGGGCCGCAAGGGCGGCGCGCTGTTCGTGATCGACCCGCTGGACGGCACCAGCAACTACCTGCACGGCTTTCCGCACTGGTGCGTGTCGATCGCCATGGTCGAACAGGGCGAAGTGCAGCACGGGGTGATCTTCGACCCGCTGCGCAACGAGCTGTTCACCGCCAGCCGCGGCAGTGGCGCGGTGCTCAACGACCGCCGCATCCGCGTCTCCGAGCGCAAGGACCTCAACGGCGCGATGCTGGCCACCGGCTTCGCCCCGCGCGAGCGCGCCACCGCGCCGGCACAGCTGGAATGCGTGCGCGAACTGCTGCGCAGCGCCGAGGACATCCGCCGCACCGGTTCCGCCGCGCTCGACCTGGCCTACGTGGCCTGCGGCCGCAGCGACGGCTACTTCGAGGCCGGCGTGAAGCCCTGGGACATCGCTGCCGGCGTGCTGCTGGTGCGCGAGGCCGGCGGTCGCGTCAGCGACTTCAAGGGCGGCGCCACCGGGCCGATGGACGCACGCGGCATCCACGGCCGCCAACTGCTGGCCGGCAACCAGAAGCTCAGCATCGAGCTGCAGAAGGTGATCGTGCAGTCCGGCTACGCGGCCGCGTTCGGCTGATCCGAACCACCGCCGCCAACGAAAAAGGCCGCGCATCGCTGCGCGGCCTTTTCTTTTGCCCCTCTCCCCACCTCGGCGGAGAGGGGGAAGCGGTTACGGACGACGCGCCAGTTCGGCGTGGTCCTTGGCCTTCGGCATCAGGTCCTGCTTGCTCACCCGCAGCGGCCCCATGGTCAGCAGCGCGCAGGAAATGAAGATAGAGGACAGCGTACCGATCACGATGCCGATCATCTGCGATTCGGCCATGCCGCGCAGCGAGTCGCCGCCGTACAGGTAAAGCGCCAGCGCGGTCAGGAAGGCAACGAACGAAGTGATGACCGTACGCGACAGGGTCTGGTTGATCGACTTGTTGAGGATCTCGACCGGGCTGGCGCGCATGCCCCGGAAGTTCTCGCGCACGCGGTCGAACACCACGATGGTGTCGTTGATCGAGAAGCCCATCACCGACAGGATGCCGGCCAGCACGTTGAGATCGAACTCGTGCCCGGACAGCGCAAACCAGCCGGCACAGATCAACACGTCATGCATGGTGCCGAGAATGGCGGCGATCGCGAACTTCTTCTCGAAGCGCATCGAGATGTAGACCAGGAAGCCGATGATCACGAACAGCACGGCATACATGCCGTTCAGGGCGAGGTCCTTGCCGACCTGGGCGCTGATCACCGAGCTGCTGCGCTTGCTGGCGGGGTTGCCGTCCAGCGATGCCGCCTTGGCTACCGCGTCGCCGATGCTGCTGGCACGGTCGGCGCCCCCTTCCTGGGTGCCCTCGGCCTGCAGGCGCACCAGCAGGTCGTTGCCGCTGCCGAAGTTCTGCACCTGTGCGCCGCCGAAGCCGGCGGCGTCCAGCTGCTCGCGCACCCGGTCCACATTGGGGGCCTTGTCATAGCGCAGCTCGACGCCGATGCCGCCGGTGAAGTCCAGGGCGAAGTTGAAGCCCTTGGTGACCATCGCGCCGATCGAGACCGCCATCAGCAGCACGGCGATCGATACCGACACCCAGCGCATCCGCATGAAGTCGATGCTGCTGTCGTAGGGGAACACATTGAACGGTTTCATTTGCGTGCTCCTTTAGATCGCAACCGACTTCAGCTTGCGCTTGCCGCCGTAGATCAGCGTGGCGATGCCCCGCGAGACCGACACCGCGGTGTAGGCGGAAGTGATGATGCCGAGCATGGTGGTCATGCCGAAGCCCTTCAGCGGGCCGCTGCCGAAGGCGAACATGGCGAGGCCGGCGAGGAAGGCGGTGACGTTGGCGTCGAGGATGGTGCCGGACGCGCGGTCGTAGCCTTCGGCGATCGCCTTCTGTGGCGGCAATCCCAATCGCAACTCCTCGCGGATGCGTTCGTTGATCAGCACGTTGGCGTCCACCGACATGCCCACGGTCAGCGCGATGCCGGCGAGCCCGGGCAGGCTCATGGTGGCGCCGATCACCGACATCAGCGCGAACACCATCAACAGGTTGATCAGCAGCGCAAGGCAGGTGACCAGGCCGAACACGCGGTAGTAGATCAGGAAGAAGCCCAGCGCGAAGATGAAGGAGAAGCCCACCGCCTTCAGGCCGCGGTCGATGTTCTCCTTGCCGAGGCTGGGGCCGATGGTGCGCTCGTCGACGAAGTCCATCGGCGCCGCCAGCGCGCCGGCGCGCAGCAGCAGGGCCAGGTCCGAGGCTTCCTTCATGCTCTCAAGGCCGGTGGTCTGGAACTCCTTGCCCAGCGTGCCCTGGATGGTGGCGACCGAGATCACCTGCTCGTTGGTGCGGGTGGTGTGCACCTCCTTGCCGTCGATGACCTTCACCTCGGGGATGCGCTCGATGTACACCACCGCCAGCGGCTTGCCGACATGGACGCTGGAGTAATCGAACATGCGCTGGCCGCCGACCGCGTTCAGGCGGATGCGCACCGCCGGGGTGCCGCTCTGCGAATCGAAGAACGACGACGCGCTCTGCAGCTGTTCACCGGAGGCGATCACGCGCTTGTTCAGCAGCACCGGCAGCGGCTTGCCGTCCGGACCGATCTCCTTGCGGGCGTAGACGCGCGCCTCGGGCGGCACGTTGCCGGTGTCGCGGGCTTCAACCGCATTGCCTTCGACCACGCCGCGGAACTCCAGCGTCGCGGTGGCGCCGAGGATGCGCTTGGCCTGCGCGGTGTCCTGCACGCCCGGCAACTGCACCGCCACGCGGTCGGCACCCTGGCGCTGGATGATCGGCTCGGCCACGCCCAGCTCGTTGATGCGGTTGCTGAGGGTGCCGATGTTCTGCTGCACCGCATCGGTGAGGATCTTGTCCAGCTCGGCCTCGGGGATGCGCACGCTCAGCGTCTCGCCCTCGGCATAGA
>JANJSW010000297.1 GCA_024711415.1 Thermomonas sp.
GCGACCGCCAGAAACGAAACAGGGCGGCCTAAGCCGCCCCGCTCGTGCCCCACGATCTGCTGAAACCGAACCGTGAAGCCATGGATTGGTGCCCAAGAGGGGACTCGAACCCCTACGACCTAAATCGCTACCACCTCAAGGTAGTGCGTCTACCAATTCCGCCACCTGGGCAAATCTTCCGGCCTTGCAACCGCGGGCCGCAATTCTAGAACGTGTCGCGCCGGCCGTCATTCGCCCTGCGCGGGTGCCGGCTGGGCCGGCTGGGTCTCCGCTGCCGGCGGCTGCGCGGCGGCGGTCGGCACCTGTGCGGTCGGCACCTGCGCCGCCGGCTGGGCCGGCGCCGGCTGCTGCGCCATCACGCCGAGGTCGGCCTTGGCCGGGCCCTGGCGGTTGGCCTGCCGGCTGGCGTACATCGCCATGCCCATGCTGATCACGAAGAACGTGATCGCCAGCCACTTGGTGCTCTTGCTCAGGAAGTTGGACGCGCCGCGCGCACCGAACACGGTGGCCGAGGCGCCGCCGCCGAAACCGGAGCCGGCCGAGGCGCCAGCCCCCTGCTGCAGCAGGACGAAGGCGATGATGGCGATCGCCACCAGCACGTACAGGATCTGGATGAATTGCAGCAACATCTGCGCGTTCTCTTGGGTGTTCAGGCCGCCGCGCGGGCGATGGCCAGGAAATCCGCGGCCGCCAGCGAGGCGCCACCGATCAGCCCGCCGTCCACGTCGGCCTGGGCGAACAGGCTGGCCGCGTTGTCGGGCTTGACGCTGCCGCCGTACAGCAGGGGCAGCGAATCGGCAATTCTAGCATCGAGCGCGGCGATTTGGCTACGAATGAAGGCGTGCACGGCCTGCGCCTGCTCCGGACTGGCGGTGCGTCCGGTGCCGATCGCCCACACCGGTTCGTAGGCCACCACCGCGTTGGCGAACGCGGCCACCCCGGCCAGCGCCAGCACCGGCGCCAGCTGCGCGGCGATCACTTCCTCGGTGCGGCCGGCCTCGCGCTCTTCCAGGCTCTCGCCCACGCACAGGATCGGCACCAGCCCCGCGGCCTGCGCGGCCGCGAACTTGCGCGCCACCAGCTCGCTGCTTTCGGCATGGTACTGGCGGCGCTCGGAGTGCCCCACCAGGGTATAGCGCGCACCGACGTCGGCCAGCATCGCCGCCGCCACTTCGCCGGTGTAGGCGCCCTTGTCGTGCGCGCTCACGTCCTGCGCGCCGAAATCCACGCCATTGCCGTCGAACTTCGCCACCAGCTCGCCCAGGTACGGGTACGGCGGCAGCACCACCAGCTCCACCCCGGCGAGGCCGGCATCCACGATGTCGGTGACCAGCGCATGGGCGAATTCGCGGCTGCCCTGCAGCTTCCAGTTGCCGGCGACGAGTTTGCGACGCATGTGACGCTCCTTACTTCAGCTTGATTTCGCGCAGGCGTTCCTGCAGGTAGCCTTCCGCGGTGATCGGCTCCGGATAGCGGCTGGGATTGTCCGGGGTGATGCAGGACGGCAGCACGTCGATCAGGAAATCCGGGTTCGGGTGCAGGAAGAACGGGGTGGAATAGCGCGGCTGGCGCGCCTTTTCCCCCGGCGGGTTGACCACGCGATGGGTGGTGGACGGATACACGTGGTTGGTCAGCCGCTGCAGCATGTCGCCGATGTTGACCACGATGGTGTCGGCATCGGCGGTGAACGGCACCCACTCGCCCTTGCGCGACAGCACTTCCAGGCCTTCCGCGCTGGCGCCCACCAGCAGGGTGATCAGGTTGATGTCCTCGTGTGCGCCGGCGCGCACGTTGGGGATGTCGTCGGTGGTGATCGGCGGATAATGGATCGGACGCAGGATCGAGTTGCCGGAATCGGTCTTGTCGGCGAAATAGTTCTCCGCCAGGCCGATGTGCAGCGCCAGCGCCGACAGCACCTGCGAACCCAGCGCGTCCAGCGACTGGTACAGGCCGTAGCCGACCCGCTTGAATTCCGGAATCTCCGCCGGCCACTGGTTTTCCGGCATGTCGGCGGCGTACTTCGAGTCGCGCGGGATCTCCCGGCCGATGTGCCAGAACTCCTTGAGGTCGAAGTGCTTCGAGCCCTTCGCGGTTTCCACGCCGAACGGCGTGTAGCCGCGCGCACCGCCGCCGCCCGCCACGTGGTACTGCTTCTTCACCGCTTCCGGCAGCGCGAAGAAGGCCTTGAAGGTGGCATAGGCCTCGTCGATCTGCGCCTGCGGGATGCCGTGATTGCGGATGCCGGCAAAGCCCCATTCGCGGTAGGCCGCGCCGAGTTCATCGACGAAGGTCTGGCGGTCGGCCGGGCTGGCGGGATGGGTGAAGCGGCGGATGTCGAGGGTGGGGATCTGCTGGGTCATGGCGTTCTTCCTTCCCGCCGGCGCGGGAATCACGGCGTTGGGATCAGGCGGCGGCGCGCACGGCGTCGGCCAGCGCGGACAGGGTGGACTCGACCAGCGCGGCATCGTCGGCTTCCACCGTCACCCGTACCACGGGTTCCGTGCCCGACGGACGCAGGAAGGCGCGGCCGCGGCCTTCGACGGCGCGCTGCGCCTGCGCCAGCGCAGCCTGCACGCTGGCCGCTTCGGCCGGCTTGCTGCCGGCGGCGAAGCGCACGTTGACGGTCTTCTGCGGCACCTTGCGCAGGTCCTTCAGCGCATCGGCCAGGCCGATGCCGCGGCGCTGCAGCACTTCCAGCACCTGCAGCGCGCTGACGATGCCGTCGCCGGTACTGGCGCGGTCCAGGCACAGGATGTGGCCGCTGGCTTCGCCGCCGAGCACGCCGTCGTGGGCGAGCAGTTGCTGGTGGACGTAGCGGTCGCCGACCTTGGCGCGCACGAACGCGATCCCGCGCGCGGCCAGCGCCTGTTCGAAGCCGAAGTTGGTCATCAGCGTGCCGACCACCGGACCACGCAAACGGCCGGTTTCCTGCCAGTCGCAGGCCAGCACGTAGAGCAGGTCGTCGCCGTCGCAGACCCGGCCCTGCGCATCGACGAACAGCACGCGGTCGCCGTCGCCATCGAAGGCTATGCCGAGCTCGGCGCCGCTCTCGCGCACGCGCGCGGCCAGTGCCTCGGGATGGGTGGAGCCCACGCCCTCGTTGATGTTGACCCCGTTCGGCTCGACGCCGATGGCGTCCACGCGCGCATCGAGCTCGCGCAGCACCAGCGGCGCCAGCTGGTAGGTGGCGCCATTGGCGCAGTCCACCACGATGCGCATGCCGCCCAGGTGGAAGCCCTTGGGCACCGAGTTCTTGCAGGCTTCGACGTAGCGGCCGATGGTGTCGCGGGTGCGCACGGCCTTGCCCAGCCTCTCGGAAGGCACCGTGGAGAACGGCGCGTCCAGCGCGGCCTCGATCGCCAGCTCGGTGGCGTCGTCCAGCTTCTCGCCCTGCGCGGAGAAGAACTTGATGCCGTTGTCGTGGTGCGGGTTGTGCGAGGCGGAAATCACGATGCCGCCGTCGGCACGCATCGAATGGGTCAGGTGGGCCACCGCCGGGGTC
>JANJSW010000329.1 GCA_024711415.1 Thermomonas sp.
CTGGCGGCCGAGCAGCAGCGCGAGGACGCGCAGCGCCAGCTGTACATGGCGCATCGCAATGTGTCGGAACTGGCCGGCCAGCTACAGAGCCAGCAGGGCCGGCTGGAGAATGCACGCAACCGCATCGCCCGCATCGACGGCGAGCTGGCGCAGTTGGGCGAGGCGCTGGAAACGAACAAGGAGCAGGCCGCCGAGGCGCGCATCCGCATCGAGGACGCGCTGGGCCGGATGGGCAACCTGGAGTCGGCCCGGCAGACGCTGGAAAACGAGCGCCGCTACCTCACCGACAAGCGCGAGGCCGCCCGCAACGCCGCGCGCGAGGCCCGCGACGCCGCCCACGCGCTGGCGCTGACGCTGGAGTCGCAGCGGGTGCAGGCGGTGGCGCTGGCGCAGGCGCTGGAGCGCATGGGCGGCCAGCGCGGGCAGCTGGATTCGCGGCTGGGTGATCTTGCCGCGCAGATGGCCGAGGGCGATACGCCGGTACAGGCGCTGGAAGCCGAGCGCCAGGCCGCGCTGGAAGAGCGCGTGCGCGTGGATCGCGAATTGGCGCAGGCGCGCTCGCTGCTGGAAGGCGTCGACGCCGAGCTGCGCCAGCACGAACAGGTGCGCCAGCAGCGCGACGCGCAGGCACTGGAGCAGCGCGAGGCCATCGGCCAGCGCCGCCTGGACCAGCAGGCGCTGGCGCTGAAGGCGGAGCAGTTCACCGCGGCGGTCATCGACGCCGGCTTCGTCATGGACGAAGTGCTGAACACGCTGCCGGAAAACGCCGATGTGGGCGCATGGGAGCGCACGGTTGGCGAGCTGGATGCGAAGCTGCGCCGGCTGGAGCCGGTCAATCTCGCCGCCATCGCCGAACATGCCGAAGCCGCACAGCGCAAGGAATACCTGGATGCGCAGGACGCCGACCTCAGCTCCGCGCTGGAGACGCTGGAAGAGGCGATCCGCAAGATCGACCGCGAGACCCGCGGTCGCTTCCGGGACACCTTCGACCGCGTCAACGCCGGCGTGCAGGAACTCTATCCGCGCCTGTTCGGCGGCGGTCACGCCTACCTGGAACTGACCGGCGACGACCTGCTGGACACCGGCGTGACGATCATGGCGCGGCCGCCGGGCAAGCGCGTGTCCAACATCACCCTGCTGTCCGGCGGCGAGAAGGCGATGACCGCGGTGGCGCTGGTGTTCGCGATCTTCCGCCTCAATCCCGCGCCGTTCTGCCTGCTGGACGAGGTGGACGCGCCGCTGGACGAAGCCAACGTCGGCCGCTTCACCGCGATGGTCAGCGAGATGAGCGAGGCGGTACAGTTCCTGTTCGTCACCCACAACAAGGCGACGATGGAAGCCGCGCGGCAGCTCTCGGGCGTGACCATGCGCGAACCGGGCGTGTCGCGCTTGGTGTCCGTCGACCTGGCCGAGGCCGCGCGCCTGGCCGGCGCCGCCTAACCCGTTTCAGGAGAGCCTTTCGATGTCGGACATGACCCTGCTCCGGATCGGCATCGCGGTGGCGATGTCGCTGCTGCTCGGTGCGATCATCTTTTTCGGCCGCAGCCGCAAGGACGGGCAGGGCCGCCGCGTGCCGCGCGAGTCCGCGCGCGACGCCGCCGACCGCACCGAGCCCTCGCTGGGCGAACAGCTGGCCGACAGCTGGGGCGACGCCGAGGTCGAGCAGGAGGAACTGCCGTTGGCCAGCGGCGCCTCGCAGAGCGAGCTGGGCCGGCGCCCGGTCGACCAGTTCGATCGCATCATCTCGCTGTACGTCGCCGCCAAGGCGGGCAACAAGCTGCGCGGCCCCGACATCGTGGTGGCCGCCGAGAAGGCCGGCCTGACCTTCGGCTACATGGACGTGTTCCACCGCTTGGTGGACGGCCGTCCCGAAGCTGGACCGATCTTCAGCGTGGCCAACATCATCAAGCCGGGCAGCTTCGACATGGCGCGCATCGCCGAGGTCGAAACCCCCGCCATCGCCTTCTTCCTGACCCTGCCGGCGCCGGTGCCGGCGCTGGATGCCTGGGAAACCATGGAGCCGGCCGCGCAGCGCATGGCCGACCTGCTGGATGGCGTGGTGCTGGACGAGGAGCGCAGCGCGCTGGGCCGCCAGCGCATCCAGCACATTCGCGACGAATTGCGCGCTTACGATCGCCAGAACGCCGCGCCGCCGCTGGGGAAGACCTCGCGCTGGTAGCCCGCGCGGGGCAGGCCTGTCCGGCGCGGTTTCGCCGTTGCCTTGGGGACATCCATCGCGGAGCAGGTCATGGCCTGGAAGAAGGTTGAAAGCTACAGCTTCGGCTACAAGCCGAGCGACAGGAAATACTGGCTCTACTACACGCTGGAAGGCTCCTCGGCGACCACCCAGGTGTTCCTCAGTCCCACCCAGTTCACCGCCACCGCCGCGCTGTTCAACGCCAGCAGCGCGATCAGCTACGAAACCACGGGCGGATACTTTTCCAGCGCGCCGCGGGTGCTCTGAAGCCGCCGGTTCCGGGTCGGGCTCCGGTGACGGGCGTGGCGCGATCGGCTGGAGCGGACGGGGCCGGAATCCGTCACCGCCCGTTGGCGCACACCGGCGCAACGCTAAAATCGCGGCATGACCGCCACCCCCGCCGAACGCGCCGCCGAGCTGCGAAAGAAGCTGGAAGACGCCAGCTACCGCTACCACGTCCTCGACGCGCCGGACATCCCGGACGCCGAGTACGACCGGATGCTGCGCGAGCTGGAGGCGCTGGAAGCCGCGCATCCGGAACTTGCCGCGGTCGATTCGCCGACGCGCAAGATCGGTG
>JANJSW010000347.1 GCA_024711415.1 Thermomonas sp.
TCGGCGTGGCGATCGAACCCGAGCCGCGGATCGTGGGCGCGCGCTGGTGACCCCACCCCGCAACGTCCACGCGCGCGCCGCCCTGCTGATGCTGGGCAGCACGCTGGGCTTCGGCCTGATGGCGATCTTCATCCGACTGGCCTCGAAGACCATTCCGACCTGGGAAGTGGCGTTCTTCCGCAACAGCTTCGGCTTCCTCACCCTGCTGCCGATGCTGGTGCTGCCCGCGCTGCGCCAGCCGCGGCCAGCCGCTGCGTTCGCGGCCAGCGTCCGCACCGACCAGCTGCCGCGCTACGTGGTGCGCACCGCGATCGGCATCGCCAGCATGTTCTGCGGGTTCTGGGCGATCGCCCACCTGCCGCTGGCACAGGCGGTCTCGCTGGCGTATTCCTCGCCGATCTTCGTCACCATCGCGGCCATCCTGATGCTGGGCGAGCGCGTACGCGCGCGCCGCTGGACGGCGGTGGCGCTGGGCTTCCTCGGCGTGCTGGTGATCGTGCGGCCGTGGTCGCATGCCTTCAGCCTGGGCTCGCTGGTGGCGGTGGCGGCGGCGGTTCTGAGCGCGCTGGTGGCGATCCAGATCAAGCAGCTCTCGCAGGTGGACAAGGCCGACACCATCGTGTTCTGGACCTATGCGCTGTGGGTGCCGATGTCGCTGCTGCCGGCGCTGTTCGTGTGGGTCTGGCCCAGCGGCACCACCTGGCTGTGGCTGCTCGCCACCGGCCTGATGGGCACGGTGGGGCAGCTGCTGTGGACGCGCGCGCTGAAGCTGGGTGACGTGTCCGCGCTGACCCCGATCAGCTTCATGCAGCTGCCGGTGGTCACCCTTGCCGGCTGGGTGCTGTTCGACGAATCGGTGGACGGCCCCACCATGCTGGGCGCCGGCATCATCCTCGGCTCCACCTTCTACATCGCCCACCGCGAGGCCAAGCTGGCGCGCCAGCAGCGCAGCAACGCCCCCAGCGAGGCGGTCGAGCCCGGCAACTAGCCGACCATGCATTCCGGCACGGGTGACGACCTGCGCAGGGTGCTATTCCTGCACGGTCTTCCCGCCGGATGAACCGCGATGCGCCTTGCCCTGCCATTCCTGCTCACCGCGCTGGCCGTGCCGGCCTTCGCCTCTGCCCAGAACGCCGCGACCACCACGCCACCCGCGCAGCCGATCAACTTCGCCGTCCCCGCCGCGGCAGCGCAGGACGTGGCCAGCATCGATGCCATCATCAAGGCGCTCTACGAGGTGATCTCGGGGCCGGTGGGCCAGGCCCGCGACTGGAACCGGCTGCGCTCGCTGTTCGTGCCCGATGCCAGGATGATGCCGGTCGGCGTGCGCGCCGATGGCGGTGCCGGCATGCGCCTGCTGCGGGTCAATGACTACGTGGCGCTGTCCGGCCCGATGCTGGTCGAACGGGGCTTCCGCGAGACCGAGCTTGCGCGCCGCACCGAACAGTTCGGCCACATCGCCCACGTGTTCAGCACCTACGAGGGCAAGGTCGAGGGCGGCGCGGCGCCGATGCGTGGCATCAACAGCATCCAGCTGATGCATGACGGCCAGCGCTGGTGGATCGTCTCGCTGATGTGGGAAGCAGAGAACCCGAAGCTGGCACTGCCCGCGCAGTACCTGCCCGCCGGCAGGTAGGCGCCGCTCAGCGCACTGCCTGCCGGGCCTCCTCGCGCTCGGTGTCGATGATGTCCTGGCGCTTGGCCAGCCGCGCCTCGTCCAGCGTCTTCGGATCCGCCCGCAGCAGCGGCTCGACGTAGCGCGCACGCAGTTCGTCCGCCGCGCCAGCCTGCCCGCGCTTGCGCAGCAGGCCTTCCAGTTGCCACGCGGCATCGATGGTGCGGGCATCCTCCGGCCCCAGCGCCACGTCGGCCAGGGTCAGGAACTCCCGATAGCTGGCGATGGCGAGTTCGGACTGCCCCACTTCGTCCGCGGCCTGGGCGCGGATGATGTAGCCCATCAACAACTCGCGATGCCGCTCCCCCAGCACCTGCCGGGCGGTGGGCAGGTAGCGGTCGAGTTGGGCCAGCGCGTCTCGCGCGCGCCCGGCCTGGTACAGGGTGGCGGCCCGGTTCAGCTGGATGACCATGGTGTCCGGGTGCGACGGGCCCAGCAGGCGCACCCGCGCGTCGGCAACCTGCGCCTGTAGCGGGATCGCCCGCGCAAAGTCGCCAGAACGGGCGTAGAAGCTGGACAGGTTGAGCAGGCCGCGCAGCGTCTGCGGGTGGTCGGCGCCCATCACCCGGGTGCGCGCTTCGACCACCGCCTGCGCGATGGGCAGCGCCTGCGCGTTGTCGCCGCTGTCGCTGAGCATGTTGGCGAGATTGCCCAGCTCGCTCAGCGTGGACGGATGCGCAGCGCCGAGGCGCCGGGTCTGGATCGCCGCCAGTTCGCGCTGCATCGCCACCGCGCCGGCCTTGTCACCGGTCATGATGCGCATGATCGCGAGGTTGTGCTGGGCGCCGAGGGTATCGGCATGGTCCTTGCCCAGAGTGGCTGCGCGAATCGCCACCACCGTTTCCAGCAGCTTGCGCCCTGCATCCGGTTCGCCCATCCGCCCGAGCAGCGTTGCCAAGCTGTTGGTGACTTCGGTCGTGGCTGCATCCCGCTCGCCCCGCAGGCGGATCGCGTCGGCACGCAACGCCTCCAGCAGCGCGCGCGCGCGCGGACGATCGCCCAGCGCGGCGATGGCATCGGCCTGGTCGAGCCGCAGCTTGATCCGCAGCGGATCCTCGGCCGGCAGCGACGCGGCATCGCGCAATGCGGTGTCCGCCAGCGCCAACCCCTCCTTCGTGCGGGCAGCCTCCAGTAGCGCGCGGACCTGGGCCTGGCGTGCTTTGAGGGTTTGCGGCGCGGACGCGCCCAGCGCCGTGGTGCGGTAGTCGGCCACCTGTGCGAACCCTGCCGCGGCTTCCGCCGGCAGTCCCAGTGCCAGGCGCACCCGCGCCACCGATTCGCGCAGATCGGCGGCCAGCGCCGGATCATTGGCGAAGTCGTGCTCGATGGCGCGCTCGGCATTGGCCAGGATGCTGCGGTCGATCACCGAGCGCGCAACATCCGGCGTGCTGGTGCGCGCCAGGCCCTGCTCGAACGCAGCGGTGTCGCCGCTCGCCTGCCGCGCTACCTGGGCCCGCAGGTCGCGGCCGATGTCGATGCCCATCGCTTCGATGTCGATGCCTTCCAGCATCGACTGCTGGAACGCCGCCACCCTTTCCAGCTGCGCATTGCGCTGCTCGGCAATCGCGCGCTGGGCGCGGGCCTGCAGCAGGCCGTAGACCGAAAGGGCCAGCCCGCCGACCAGCGCCAGCACGACCGCCGTGGCGGCGACGAGGCCGGTGCGATGGCGCTGCGCGAACTTGCGCCAGACGTAGCCGCGGCCGTGCGGCGCGGCCAGCAGTGGTTGGCCATCGAGGAAACGCTGCAGGTCCTCGGCCAGTGCGGCGGCGGACTGGTAGCGCTCGTTGCGTTCGAAGCGCATCGCCTTCGCCACCACCCAGTCCAGCTCGTTGCGCAGCACCCGCTGCATCCGCGGCAACGGTTCCCCCCGCGCCTGTGCGATCCGTCCGGCATCGACTGGCGACAAGGTCGACAGCTGCTCCGACGGCAGCCGCAGCGTATGCGCGCCGCTGGCCGCGGTTTCGCCGCTGGCATTCGGCCGCTGGCCCGTCAGCAACTCGCACAGCACCACCCCCAGCGCATACACGTCGCTGCGGGTATCCACCAGCGCCTGGTCGCCCCCGGCCTGCTCCGGGCTCATGTAGTCGGGTGTACCGGCGACCTCGCCCCCCGGGCCGGATGCAGTGGCGGTGGCGATGCCGAAATCGATGATCTTCGGCAGCGGACGGCCGTCGACCTCGTCCACCAGCAGGTTGCCGGGCTTGAGGTCGCGGTGGATGACGCCCTTCTGGTGCGCGTGCTGCACGCCCTCGCAGACGCGCACGAACAGGGCGATGCGCTCGCGCAGCGACAGCGCGTGCTGGTCGCAATAGGTGGTGATGGGGCTGCCGGCGATGAATTCCATCGCGAAGTACGGATGGCCATCGTCGGTGGCGCCGGCGTCGTAGATCTGGGCGATGGCCGGGTGGCGCATGCGCGCCAGCAGCTGGCGCTCGACCTCGAAATACGCCACCCGGCGCGCATCCATCCGCTGCGCGCGCAGCAGCTTGAGCGCCACCGTGCGCCGCACCGGCTGCAGCTGCTCGGCGCGGTAGACATCGCCCATGCCGCCGCGCCCCAGCAGCGATTCGATGCGGTAATGGCCCAGCTGCACCCCGGCGGCAAGCGCCTCGCCCGCGAGCATCGGTGCCCGCGGCCCCGCCTCGAGCAACTGGGTGCGTTCCGGATCGTCCGGCGTGTCCTGCGTCATCGGTAGTCTCCCCTGCCCCGCGATTCTAGCCGCGGGCGGCCAGTGTCTTGCGCTGGCGTTAAACTCGTGAGTCAGCCAGCTTCGCAATGCCATGACGACCACGGACACCGGGCCGCACGAAACCACCCAGCGCACGCTGTTCAGCGAGGGCCCGCTGCGCCCGGCGCCGCGGCCGGCTTGCGTGGTGGTGATCCACGGAGAAGGGCTGGGGCGGCGCGCCGATATCCACGCCTCGCCGGTGTTGATCGGCCGCTCGCCCGAGGCCGACCTGTCGATCCAGCACAAGAGCGTCTCGCGCCAGCACTGCCGGATCTGGCGCGACGGCGACACCTGCCGCATCCAGGACCTGGGCGCCACCAACACCACCTGCGTGAACGACACGGGCCTGCAGGGGGAAGCGGTGCTGGCCGATGGCGACCGCATCACCGTCGGCGAAAGCATCCTCAAGTTCATCGCCCAGGACAGCGTGGAGGCACGCTATCACGAGGAGATCTACCAGCTGGCGGTGAACGACCCGCTGACCGATCTCTACAATCGCCGCCACTTCTGCGAGATGGTGGACAAGGAAATCGGTCGCGCTGTGCGCCACGGGCGTCCGCTGGCCCTGTGCATCATCGATGTCGACCTGTTCAAGCCCGTCAACGACCGCTACGGCCACATCAGCGGCGACGAGGTCCTGCGGCGGATCGGCGCGCTGGTGCACGCGCACGCCCGCGGCGAGGACGTGGCCGCGCGCATCGGTGGCGAGGAATTCGCCCTGCTACTGCCGGAATGCGACCTTGCCGATGCCGGCGCGCTGGCGGAACGGCTGCGCGCCGCGGTGGCCGCGGAGGTCTTCGCGCCCGGCGGCGAACCGCAGCGGATCACCATCAGCATCGGCATCGCCGGACTCGCCGCGGGGCGCGACAGCCGCAGCACCCTGATGGGCGCTGCCGATACGGCCCTGTACCGGGCCAAGAGCGAAGGCCGCAACTGCGTCCGCATCGAGGCCTGACAAGGGCGCAGAGGGGTCAGTCGGGCCGGGTGGCCCGGTAGCGCGCCTCCACGTAGCCGTCGATCAACGCGATGAACTCCTGCGCGATGTGTTCGCCGCGCAGGGTGACGGTCTTCTCGCCATCCACGAACACCGG
>JANJSW010000010.1 GCA_024711415.1 Thermomonas sp.
CGTGGGCGTTGCGCAGCTTGTCGAGGTTGGCCAGCGCCTTGTCGCAGGCATCGCCGGCCAGCTCCTTGAGCGGTGCGCCCGGCTTGATCGTCACGCCGCAGCGGTTGGCCACCGCGCGGCCGAACACCACCAGGTCGAGCAGCGAGTTGGAGCCCAGGCGGTTGGCGCCGTGCACCGACACGCAGGCGGCCTCGCCGATGGCGTACAGGCCCGGCACCACGGCATCGGGATTGCCGTCCTTCAACTGCACCACTTCGCCGTGGTAGTTGGTCGGGATGCCGCCCATGTTGTAGTGCACGGTCGGAATCACCGGGATCGGCTGCTTCTCGACGTCCACGCCGGCGAAGATGCGCGCGCTTTCGGCGATGCCCGGCAGCTTCTCGTGGATGTCGGCCGGGTTGAGGTGGGTGAGGTCGAGGAAGATGTGATCCTTGTGCTCGCCCACTCCGCGGCCTTCGCGGATCTCGATGGTCATCGAGCGCGACACCACGTCGCGCGAGGCCAGGTCCTTGGCGTTCGGCGCATAGCGCTCCATGAAGCGCTCGCCGTTGCTGTTGCGCAGGATGCCGCCTTCGCCGCGCACGCCCTCGGTGATCAGACAGCCGGCGCCGTAGATGCCGGTGGGGTGGAACTGCACGAACTCCATGTCCTGCAGGCCCAGCCCGGCGCGCAGGGCCATGCCGCCGCCGTCGCCGGTGCAGGTATGCGCCGAGGTCGCGGAGAAATACGCGCGACCATAGCCGCCGGTGGCCAGCACCACGCCCTGGGCGCGGAACAGGTGCAGGGTGCCTTCGCTCATGTCCAGCGCCAGCACGCCGCGGCAGACGCCCTCCTCGTCCATGATCAGGTCGAGCGCGAAGTATTCGATGAAGAAGCGCGCGTCATGCGCCAGCGCCTGCTGGTACAGGGTGTGCAGGATGGCGTGGCCGGTGCGGTCGGCGGCGGCGCAGGTGCGCTGCGCGGTGCCCTTGCCGTAGTGCGTGGTCATGCCGCCGAACGGACGCTGGTAGATCTTGCCGTCCTCGGTACGGCTGAACGGGACGCCCTGGTGCTCCAGCTCGATGATCGCCGGGATGGCCTCGCGGCACATGTATTCGATCGCGTCCTGGTCGCCCAGCCAGTCCGACCCCTTGATGGTGTCGTAGAAGTGGAAGCGCCAGTCGTCCTCGCCCATGTTGCCCAGCGCGGCGGAGATGCCGCCCTGCGCCGCCACGGTGTGGCTACGGGTCGGGAAGACCTTGCTGATGCAGGCGGTCTGCAGGCCCTTCTGGGCCAGGCCGAAGGTGGCGCGCAGGCCGGCGCCGCCGGCCCCGACCACGATCATGTCGAACTTGTGTTCCTGGATCTTGTAGGCGGACATCGCAGGTCAGCTCCCGAGTGCGATGCGCAGCACCGCGAACACGCTGGCGATTGCCGCCAGTGCGCAGATGAAAAGGACGGCAAGTTGGGCCACGGCACCCGTCAGCGGCGTGTGCACGTAGTCCTCGATGATGACCTGCAGGCCGAGCTTGGCGTGCCAGAACATGCCGAGCAGGAAGGCCACCAGCGCGGTGGCGTTGACCGGGTCGGCCACCAGCGCGTGCACCACGGCGTAGTCGGCGGTGCGCAGCGACAGCACCATCCCCAGCAGCCACAGGCCGCTCAGGCCGGTGGCCACCGCGGTGATGCGCTGCCAGATGAAGTGATGGGTGCCGTCCTTCGCCGAGCCCCAGCCACGCGCGCGCTTCAGCGGCGTGCGCAGATCGTTCGCGTTTCCGTTCATGCCTGCCCCCAGCGCGTCAGCACCATGCCCCAGGCGAGCACGGTCAACACCACGCTGCCGATGATCGAGATCCAGCTGCTGCGGATGAAGTCCGGGATCGCAAAGCCGAGCCCGCCATCCTGCAGGATGTGGCGAATGCCGTTGATCAGGTGGTAGGCCAGCGCCCAGCTGAAGCCGAACATCAGCAGCTTGCCCAGCGGCGAGCCGAGGCAGGTGGCGAAGGCGTTCCAGCGCGAGGGCCCGCCGGCCAGCGCCAGCAGCCCGTAGACCAGAGCCAGTGCGCCGACGGAGAGGATCACGCCGGTGGCGCGGTGGATGATCGAGGTCATCATCTGTACCTGCCAGCGATAAACCTGCAGGTGCGGTGACAACGGACGTTCGCGGACGCGAGGTTCTGGAGCAGCCATGGGGGTGCTTTCTCCGGGCTGGGCGGCTTGCGCCGCGTGGCGGTGGATCAGAAGTCGATGCAGCGGCCGTTCTTTTCCCAGTCCCCGTAACGGGTGGGATCCAGACCACCGCGCCCGCCATGCTCTTCGGCGGCGGGCGGAACGTCCGGAACCGGTTGCGGCGTGGGCGTTCCGGGCGCGGCCTGTGCAGGCGCGGACTCGGGGGCGGGACTGGATTGGCCTATGATCGACGCGTTCACAACCCGCTCAGTTTACGCCCCGCAACCGATGCACGACAAGCCACAACCCGCGCCAGACCACGAATTCCGGCTGCCCGGCCATCGCCTGCTGTCCATATGCGGACGCGATGCAATCGCATTCGCGCAGGCGCAGTTCATGAACGACGCCGCCACGCTTGCCGATCGCCATTGGCAATGGAATGGCTGGCTGACGGCCAAGGGCCGCGTCGTGGCGCTGTTCGCGCTGCTGCGGCTGGACGCGGAAACGCTGTGGCTGCTGCTGCCGGATGCCGACCCTGTCGAGTTGGCCGCGCAGCTGCAGCGCTATGTATTCCGCAGCAGGCTGAAACTCCTGCCGCTGGACCTGCGGGTGGTCGGCAGCTTCCAGCCGCCCGTGCTCGCGCGCGGCAGCGCGCTGGCGATGTCCGCGGCCGACGACATCGAGCTCGACATGGGCAGCGACGAAGCGCCGCGCCGCCTGCAGATCCGCCACGAAAACGCCAACGACGATGCCGCCGCGCGGGAACGCTGGGACGCATGCGACCTTGCCCACGGCCTGCCCCGCCTGGCCGCCTCGCAGTCCGGCCAGTGGACGCCGCAGCAGCTGTCGCTGGAACGGCTGCGCGCCTTCAGCGTCAGCAAGGGCTGCTATCCGGGCCAGGAAATCGTCGCCCGCACGCACTTCCTCGGGCAGGCCAAGTGCGGCCTTGGCCTGTTCGAGAGCGCGGCGCCGCTGCCCGCGGGCAGCGAAGTGAGCGAAGACGGCCGCGGCATCGGCACCATCATCGCGAGCGCCGGCAACCTG
>JANJSW010000064.1 GCA_024711415.1 Thermomonas sp.
GCTGGCCGGCGCCGGCTGAAAACTTCGTTGCTCGTCATGGGGCGGCCGTACCGCCCGGGAGAGAGGCCGATGTTTCATTCCAGGGAACCGAAATACCGCGTCGGTTACACCGGGCCGGAGCGCCGTCGCGGCGAGCGCCGCGTGAATGGCGACCGTCGGGAGATGATCCGCTTCGATCTTGACCGCGGCGAGCGTCGCAGCGGCAAGGACCGGCGTTGCCAGAATTGGGACGCGGCCCACTCTCGCTAGAGCCAGCCGATCCGCCGCAGGTAGCGGTACAGCAGCACGCAGAACAGTCTCGCGCAGCATGTCCATGCTGGCGCCGGCGCACGCTGCCCAGGGTGTGCAAACCAAGGGTGTGCAAAGAAGCGGGCTCCCGAAGGAGCCCGCAAGTGTCCCGTAACAGGGGGAAGAGGTGTTACGGGAAGCTGTAGGCGCAAGGCGTCGGCGAGAGCAGGCCGGCACCGTTGTTCAACGCGTCCAGCCAGTTCTTCAGGCTTTCCTGGTAGGCGCGGTTGGGATCGCCGGCGAAGGTGGTGCCGTCCGCGGCCAGCGCGGCGTCGGCCGCGGCGATCAACGCGTTGACGGTCATGCCGGCCGGCACGTAGTAGCCACCGCCGTTCACGAAGCCGTTGTAGACGTTCAGTCGCATTGCCGACAGCTGCACCGACAGCATGTAGGCCATGTTGACGGCATCGCCATTGAGCAGCCAGTTGCGGAACTGGGTCTTGGTGAAGGCGTCGAAGTGGCTGCCGTCGGCGTTGCGCAGGTTGAGTGCATACAGCACCTGCAGGTCATCGCTGCCGATCAGCGACTGTCCGTTCTTGTTGCTCCAGAAGCCGAGCGTCCTGCCATTGCTCGGCACCGTGCAGTAGTTGCCGAACAGCACGCTGGTGACCTGGCCGGCGACGACGGCGAGCGGGCCGGCTGGATTCTCCGGCGAACCATCGTGACCGGTGTAGATGGTCGCCGAATGCACCCAGTTGCCCTGGGTCGGGACGCCTTCCTCTACCGTGTAGTCGATGCCCGGCAGCAGGTTGTCCCATTGCGCGGAACCAGCGCTGGTGTAGCGGGTGGAGTCGATCCCCTGCTCGAACGAGCCGAGGGTCATCTTCCAGCCGTCAAGCAGGATGTCGATGTTCTGGTCGTAGTGGCCATCGGCGTCGGCGTCGTAGAACTTGTACGCACGCACGCTGCCGGTGGGCGGCGTGGTGGGCGTGGTGGGCCCGACCTTGAAGTTGTCGGTCTTGGTGCTTCCGGGAACGAAGCCGGCCAGCCCGCAATCCACCGCGGCCCCGCAGGCGGCGGCGAAATCGCTGGCGCGGGTGATCCAGACCTTGTACACGCCGCCGCCATTCGGGGTGTCGTCGTAGGGGATGAGCTGGATCGCCAGGCTGCCGCAGGGGCTGGTGCCGCCGTTCGCATGCGTGCCCAGGTTGGTCGAGATGCGGCCGTTCGTGACCTGGAACGTACGCTCCCAGATGCTGTCGGTGGAAAGCAGGTACTGGCCAGACGGGTCGGTGACCTGGAAGTGGTAGGTGCCGTCGTCGAGCATGCCGCCCGTGCACTGCGGGAAATTGCTGGGCCCGCCGTTCAGATACACCGATGGTTTCGTCGGGTACTGGTTGGCGTTGACCAATGCATGGTCGCCCGTGCTGGTGTAGATCGCGCCATTGATGGCTTCGGCTTGCGCGAGGGGAGTGAACAAGGTGCCGAGGACGAGTACGGTCGCAGCCGCGAGCCGTGGGGAGTGGAATGCAGACATGACGAGGGGCCCTGCTGGGTGGCAACCCCCGCCTCCGCCCCATCCGGACGTACCGCATGTCATTTGGAGTTGCCGACTCATAACCGGAAACCACGCGGAAAGTCGGACAGCCAGCCGACGAACGGTTGGGTTCGGCCCGGCGACCTGTGGACGACCGGGTCGGCTAGAGCCAGCCGATCCGCCGCAGGTAGCGGTACAGCAGCACGCAGAACAGCGCCACCACGCCGATCAGCACGGGGTAGGCATAGCGGCCCTGCAGCTCCGGCATGTGCTGGAAATTCATCCCGTACCAGCTGGCGATGAGCGTCGGCGCGGCCAGCAGGCCGGCCCAGCCGGCCAGCTTCTTGACGATCTCGCCCTGTGCCACGGTGACCAGCGACAGGTTCACGTTCATCGCCGCCGCCACCATCTCGCGCAGGGTGTCGATGCTGTCGCCGACGCGCGCGGCGTGGTCCAGCACGTCGCGCATGTAGGGCTTCACCTCGTCGGGGATGGCGAACACCGGGGTGCGGATCAGCTGCGAGAGGATGTCCTGCATCGGCGCCACCGACAGCCGCATCTGGGTCAGCTCCTTGCGCAGCGCATACAGGCGCTTGATGGTGCCGCGCCTGTAGCTTTCGGCGAACACGTCCTGCTCCAGTGCGTCCAGCTCCTGCTCGAAGGCGGAGACGATCGGCTGGTAGTTGTCGACGATGAAGTCCAGCACCGCGTGCAGGGCGATGCTGGGGCCGTGGGCAAGCACCTCGGGTTCGCGTTCCAGCCGCTGCCGCACCGGCGCGAAGCTGAGCGAGGCGCCGTGGCGCACCGTCATCAGGAAGCGCGGGCCGATGAAGACATGGGTTTCGCCGAAGCGCACATGGCCATCGATCCGCTGCGCGGTATGCGCGGCGATGAACAGGGTGCTGCCGTAGGGCTCCAGCTTGGGCCGCTGGTGCGCGTGGTGGGCGTCCTCCACCGCCAGGTCGTGCAGGGCGAATTCTTCCTGCATCTTGTCCAGCAGCGATTCCTCGGGTTCGTACAGGCCCACCCAGACGAAGCTGCCGTCGTCGATGGCGAGCACGTCGCTGATCTGCTCGAGGGTGATGTCGCGGCGCTTCCCACTGCGGTCGTAGGCGGCGCAGTTGACCACGCAGGCGGGTTGGGCGGGCAGGCTGCTCATCGCCGCATCCTGCCTGCCGCGACCACGGGCATCAAGCGCGCGCCGGGCGCGACCACAGCCGCGCGAACGCCAGGTGCAGCGGCAGCAGCAGGGCGATCCAGTGGCCGTTGCGCTGCGGCACCGCCTGCAGCCACAGCGGCAGGCAGGCCAGTGCCGCCAGCACCGCCACCGCCAGCAGCAGCGCGCGGAAGCGCGGCGAAGGCATGCGCCCGCGCAGCAGCGCCCACGCGCCGGGCAGCAGCAGCAGGCATAGCGGGTCCATCAGCAGCAGGTTGCGGTTGGCCCACAGCGCGCGGTGTTCGGTGAACGCCCAGCTCAACGCCAGCACCGCGCCCAGCAATCCGCACAGCAGCCAGAAGCCGCCAGCCAGCGCCGCCAGCGTGCGCGGGTAGCGCCTGCCCAGGGCCAGCGCCGCCAGAGCGAGGGTGACGCCCGCCAGCAGCCAAGGCCACAGCGGCAGCGCCTGCTCGACCGGTTCGGCGGCCTGCCGCTGCGGCAGCAGTTCGATCTCCGCCGCCACCAGCGGGCGACCGTCGGCGCGGGTCATCTTGCGCAGGTCGTCGGCCAGCCGGCGCGGCAGGAAGCCCTGCTCCCAGCGGCTCAGCGCGCGGTCGCCGAATGGCCCGATCCCGATGTCGAAGCCCAGCCACATCCACGGCGCCGGCGCGGCCAGCCGCAGCGATTCGCTGCGGTAGGTATCGCCGCTGGAGCGGCCCTCCAGCTGCTTGCGCAGGTGCCCGTCCAGCGCGCGGTCGAGTGCGTCGCGCACGCGGGTGGCGCAGTTGTCGGTGTAGTAGTCGTATCGGTAGCGCGCGTTCTCGGGCTTGGCGTTCTCGGCCAGGTCGGCGGCCAGCCGGCGCGCCTGCGCTGGGTCCAGGTCCAGCCATTGCAGGGTCGCGCCGCGTCCGACCTCGCGGTAGTAGGCCAGGTCTTCCTCCAGCGGCAGCGCCACCAGCAGGTAGCGCATCTCGCCCTTGGCGAAGCGCTGGGCGAAGCCGTCCTCTTCCAGGTCGAAGAAGCCGAAGTTGTAGCTGACCGGCCCGGGCCGCGCAGGGTCGTCGACCACGATGGCGTCGTGGCCGAAGCGCTCCCAGAAGATGTCGCCCGGGCCCATCGTCACCACGCCGATGCGCGGGGCAGGGGGCTGCGCCGTCGGGGCAGTTTGTGCCCGCGCAATTCCCGCTGCGCACAGCAGCAGGACAAGCATGCACCACACGGCCATGCGCATGCACCGCTCCGCCATTCCCGCCGGGTCGGAAACGCCGGCCTCAGGCTTCCGCATGCACGCCCACATGCAGCGCGATCAGGCGGCGCGCATCGGCGCGGGCGACGCGGAAGGTGAAGCGACCCAGGGTCAGCTCCTCGCCGGCCTCCGGCAAGTGACCGATGGCCGCGGTGAGCAGGCCGCCGATGGTGTCGTACTCGTCGTCGGCGAAATCCGCGCCGAAGCGCTCGTTGAAGTCGGAGATCGGGGTCAGCGCATCGACCACGAACTGGCCGTCGGCCTGCGCCGCGATCAGCACACCCTCGTCGGCGGCATCGTCGTGTTCGTCGTCGATGTCGCCGACGATCTCTTCCAGCACGTCCTCGATGGTCACCAGCCCGGCCACGCCGCCGTATTCGTCGATCACGATGGCCATGTGGTTGCGCGATTGCCGGAACTCGCGCAGCAGCACGTTGAGGTTCTTCGATTCCGGGATCAGCACCGCCGGGCGCAGCAGCTCGTGGATGGTCGCCGGGCCGTTGTCGGTGACCACCCCGCGCAGCAGGTCCTTGGCCAGCAGGATGCCCAGGATCTCGTCCTTGTCCTCGCCGTGCACCGGGAAGCGCGAGTGGCCGGATTCCACCACCTGCTTCATCAGGTCGAGGAACTTCCCGTCCGCTGGCAGCGCGACCATCTGCGAACGCGACACCATCACGTCGCCCACGGTCATGTCGGCGATGTTCACCGCGCCTTCCATCATCCGCAGGGTGTCGGGGCCGATCAGGCCGTCGGCCTGCACGTCCCGCAGCAGCTCGACCAGGTCCTCGCGGCTGGTCGGCTCGCCGGAAAGGGCGGCACTGATGCGCTCCAGCCAGGATCGGTGGGGTTTCTCGGCGGGTCTTTCTTCAGAGTCGGCCGGGAGCCGACTGTCGTCCTCGGACATGGGGCGTGGGGGCCTCGTGGTTGCAACGATGGGGAGTCTAGCGAATCCGCGTGGAGACGGCAGGAACGGCGGGTTCAGGCGTCGAGGTAGGGATCGGGCAGGCCCAGTCCGGCCAGGATCTCGCGTTCCAGCCGTTCCATCGCCTCGGCCTCCTGCGCGTCCTCGTGATCCCAGCCCAGCAGGTGCAGGCAGCCGTGCACGGTCAGGTGGGCGTAATGCGCGCCCAGCGGCTTGCGCTGTTCCTGCGCTTCGCGCGCCACCACCGGCGCGCACAGCACCAGGTCGCCCAGCAGCGGCAGCTTCACGCCTTTAGGCAGGCCTTCCGGCAGTTCCGCCGGGAAGCTGAGTACGTTGGTGGCGTAATCCTTGCCGCGATAGTGGTGGTTGAGCGCGCGCCCTTCCTTTTCGTCGACGATGCGGATGGCCAGGTCGGCCTCGCGGATGCGCCCCTCCAGCGCGGCCGCCACCCATTTGCGGAAGCTCACCGCGGCGGGCACGCCGGCGCGCGGCGCGGCGTAGCCGACGGCGACATCAAGACGGATCGGACCCTTGGTCATGGGCGCATCCTACGCCTGTCCGTTGCCGGCATCGCGCGCCTCGTAGGCGTTGACGATGCGCGCCACCAGCGGGTGCCGCACCACGTCGCGCGCCTCGAAGAAGGTGAAACTGACCCCATCGACGCCACGCAGCACTTCCACCGCGTCCTTCAGGCCCGACTTCTGGTGCTTGGGCAGATCGATCTGGGTCAGGTCGCCGGTGATGACCGCGGTGCTGCAGAAACCCAGCCGGGTCAGGAACATCTTCATCTGTTCGATGCTGGTGTTCTGCGCCTCGTCCAGGATCACGAAAGCGTCGTTCAGGGTGCGCCCGCGCATGTAGGCCAGCGGCGCGATTTCGATGACGTTGCGCTCCAGCAGCCGCGCCACCTTTTCCACCCCCAGCATTTCGTACAGCGCGTCGTACAGCGGGCGCAGGTAGGGGTCCACTTTCTGGGTCAGGTCGCCGGGCAGGAAGCCCAGCTTCTCGCCGGCTTCCA
>JANJSW010000095.1 GCA_024711415.1 Thermomonas sp.
CAAGCGCCGCCTGCTGGCGCCGGGCGAGGGCCGTGCCGCGCACGACCAACTGCGCCTGCTGCTGGCGGAGGCCGGACTGCTGCTGCGCCCCGGCGCGCTGGGCGACGAGGGCTACGGCTTGCCGCAGGGCGAGCGTGGTGCGCTGGAGGCGCAGGCGATGCGGCTGTCGACGCAGGTCAATGGCGAATGGGCGCGCCTGCGCCAGCTGGCGCAGGCCGCACAGCCGCAGGCGCAGCAGCACGAGCTGCAGGCCATTGACGACAACCTGGCCGCACTGGGCGAACGCCTGCGCCGGCTCAACCGCGAACAGGGCGGGCTGGAGTTGCGCTGAGCGCGCTCAGCCGGCCGCCAGCCGCGCGTCCAGCCGCGCGCGGATCGCCGGCCATTCGCTGGCAAGCATCGAATAGGTATAGGTATCGCGCAGGCTGCCGTCCTTGTGGCGGCGGTGCGCGCGCAGAATGCCGTCACGCTGCGCGCCCAGCCGCTCGATCGCCGCCTGCGAACGCAGGTTCTGGTGGCTGGTGTGGAAATACACCGACTGCGCGCCCAGGGTATCGAAGGCGTGGCCCAGCATCAGCCGCTTGCCCGCGGTATTGACGTGGCTGCGCCAGACCGATGCCGCGTGGAAGGTGTAGCCGATCGCCAGCGTGGGCACCGACAGGTCGATGTCGTAGAAGCGGGTGCTGCCCACCACGCGACCGCCGGCGACAATCGCGAACGGCAGCTGCCGGCCGGCGTCGCGCATCGCCAGCGCCTCTTCCACCCAGCCCGGGATGCCGTCGCGGGCGGGCACGTTGACGTAGTTGATCGCGCCGATGTCGCCATCGTCCACCGCGTCCTGCAGCGCCGCGATATGGTCGCGCGCCAGTGGTTGCAGGCGCACGCCGTGGGTGGAAAGGATGGCGGGGGAGGATGCAGTCACGGGCGATGGTCGAGGGTGGGGTTGCGGCTGCCCGCCGTGCGGCTGGAGACGCCGTTGCGGGCAGCCGCAGGCCTTGTGCTGGCTTATTCCGCGCGGCCGCCGAATTCGCCGGTGGTGGTGTTCACCCACACCTTTTCGCCGTTGCCGATGTATTCCGGCACCATGATTTCCAGGCCGGTGGAGAGCTTGGCCGGCTTCGGCCGCTTGGTGGCGGTGCCGCCCTTGAGTTCCGGCGGGGTTTCGATGACTTCGATCGCCACGCTCTGCGGCAGCTGCACGGCCACCGGCATGTCGTCGATGATCTGGATGTAGCAGCCGCTGAGGTCGTCGACGATGTAGCCGGCGGCATCGCCAACGACGTCGGCGTCCAGCGTGTACGGGGTGTAGTCATCGTCGTCGAGGAACACGAACGCGTCGCCGTCCTTGTACGAATAGGTCACCTGCCGGCGCGACAGCTCGACTTCCTTCAGCTCGTCGTCGCCGCCCACCGTGATGTCGAGCTTGCTGCCGCCGGGCACGCTGTACATGGTGAAGCGGAACTTGACGTTGCCGCCGCGGCCCTGCGGGCTGCTGCGCTCGATGTCGCGGATTTGGTAGACGGTGCCGTTGTGTTCGACGACGTTGCCCTTCTTGATGTCGTAAGCCTTCATGGGAGGTTTTTCTTCTGTTGTTGGAGCGCGTGGAAGATGCGTTCGTTGAAAAGCCAGGTAAGCAGCCCCCAGATCAGGCCGCCAATGGCGCACAACGGCACGGCGACCGCCAGTACCAGCGGCAGTCGCGGATGCGACGGGCCCAGCTGCAGGGTCATGGCGATGGCCATGAACGCCAGCATCAACCCGCCCCAGAAAACGACGCCCTTGCGCAGCACGAACCGCCACATGCCGCGCGCGCGGATCGCCGGCCACTTGACCGCCGTCCAGCGTGCGGCGCGCGAACCGAAGTCGTTCACTTCGGCGCCAGCCGGGTGGCACCGTCGAGGCGGATGGTTTCGCCGTTGAGATAGGTGTTGGTGAGGATGTAGGCCACCAGGTCGGCGTACTCCTGCGGCTGGCCCAGGCGCGACGGGAACGGGATGGTGGCGGCCAGCGACTTCTGCACGTCTTCCGGCATGCCGTCGACCATCGGCGTCCAGAACACGCCCGGCGCCACGGTCATCACGCGGATGCCGAAGCGGGCCAGCTCGCGCGCCATCGGCAGGGTCATGCCGACCACGCCGCCCTTCGAGGCGGAGTAGGCGGCCTGGCCGATCTGGCCTTCGTAGGCGGCCACCGAGGCGGTGTTGACGATCACGCCGCGCTCGCCGTCGGCGTTCGCTTCGTTGTGCTGCATCACATCGGCGCAGGCTTTGGCCACGTTGAAGCTGCCGACCAGGTTCACCATCACCGTGGTGGAGAAATGCGACAGCGTCATCGGCCCGGTCTTGCCAAGCACTCGGCCGGCGCCGAGGATGCCGGCGCAGTTGATGGCCGTGTTCAGGCTGCCCAGGAAATCCCTGGCGGCAGCGACGTTGGCGGCTACCTGTTCCTCGTTGCTGACGTCGGTCTTGAAGAAGCGGGCATTGGCTTCGCCCAGCTCGGCCACGGCAGCCGCGCCCTTTTCCTCGTTGACGTCGAACAGGGCGACCTTGCCACCGTGGGCGACGAGGTGCTGGGCGACGGCGAAGCCGAGGCCGGAAACACCGCCGGTGACGACGGCGCGGGCGGATGCGAGCTGCATGGGAGTTCCTGCGGGCGGGAAAACAGCGATTTTACCGAAACAGCGAGGAGCACCGGGCCGGGGGGCGGGGGGGGGGGCGGGGGGGGCCGGGGTGGGGGCCGGGCGG
>JANJSW010000153.1 GCA_024711415.1 Thermomonas sp.
CCCGGCTCGGCCTGCCGGAGTACTCGCATCGCGTCCACCCGGTGGCGCTGCGCGGCGCCAGCGGCCTGCCGGGGGCGATGCTGTTCAACGCCGGTGCTTTCCTGCTGCCGGCGATCGCGCTGTTGCTGGCCTCGCAGGCACTTCGGCCGTCGCTGGCCGGGCAGGGCTGGGCGGCGCGGATCGGCCTGACGCTGGCGCAGCTGTCGGCGCTGGCATTCGGGCTGCAGGGCGCGCTGCCGCTGGATGCCAGCGGCCAGGATGAGCATGCGATGCGCCTGCATGCGCTGATGTGGATGCTGTGGTGGATCGCGTTCGTGCCGGCGATGCTGCTGCTGGCGCTGGGCGCGCGACGCGGCGCTGGCTTTGCGGCTGCCTGTGTCGCCGCCGCCGTGCTGGTGCCGCTGCTGGCGGTGCTGGCGCCGGTGGATGTGTGGGTGGGGCTGGCGCAGCGGCTGGCATTCGCGCTGTGGCTGGGCTGGTGGCTGCTGGCCGCGGCGATGCTCAGCCGTGCTTCAACTTCAGCCGCAGGATCAGCGCCCCCAGCCCGAAGGTGATCGCGTTGGAAACGATCATCGGCCACGACTCAAGGAAGATGCCGTAGCCGAACCAGCAGGCGATCCCGAAGGTGAACACCACGTACATCCACAGCGAGATGCCGGAGGTGTCGCGGGTACGGAGGGTCTTCACCGCCTGCGGCACGAACGACAGGGTGGTGCAGGTGGCCGCCAGGTAACCCAGCCATTCCAGGCTCATCGCGCGGGCTCGCGATGGACGACTCCGTCCTTCATCACGAAATCCACCTTCAGCACGTTGCCGATGTCGGCCAGCGGGTCGCCGGGCAGGGCGATGATGTCGGCGCGCTTGCCGGCGGCCAGCACGCCCTGGTCGTCCACGCCCAGCACCTCGGCGGCGCGGATGGTGGCGGCCTGCAGCGCCTGCGCGGCGGGGATGCCGGCCTCGACCATGTACAGGAATTCGCGCGCGTTGTCGCCGTGCGGGCCCACGCCCATGTCGGTGCCGAAGGCGATCTTCACTCCGTTGCGGTAGGCCTTGCCGGCGGTGTCCTGGATCAGCGCGCCGATCCGCGCCGCCTTCGGCCGCACGATCTCGGGGAAGTAGCCGTCGATCTTCGCCTTCTCGGCCACGAAGCGGCCGGCGTGGATGGTCGGGATGTACCAGGTGCCGTGCGCCTTCATCAGCCGCATCACCTCGTCATCCATGTAGGTGCCGTGCTCGATGCTGGTGACGCCGCCGAGGATGGCGCGGGTCATGCCCTCCTTGCCGTGGGCGTGCGCCGCCACCCGGTAGCCGTAATCCTTCGCGGTATCGACGATCGCCTTCACTTCGTCGACGGTGAACTGCGGCGCGTCGCCGGACGCCGCGTAGCTGAGCACGCCGCCGGTGGCGGTGATCTTGATGACGTCGCTGCCGTCCTTGTAGCGCTGGCGCACCGCCTGGCGGGCGCCGTCGACCGAATTGACCACGCCCTCGGTGGGGCCGGGCGGGCCGACCAGGTGCGAAAGCGCGTCGTTCCAGCCGTTGGTGGGGTCGGCATGGCCGCCGGTGGTGGCGATGGACTTGCCGGCGGCGAAGATCCGCGGCCCCTGTACCAGGCCCTGGTTGATCGCATCGCGCAGGTGCAGTGCGACCTCGCCGCCCAGGTCGCGGACGCTGGTGAAGCCGGCGGACAGGGTCTTTTCCGCGTAGCCGACCGAGCGGTAGGCGTAGTCCACCGGGTCCAGCCGGAACCCTTCGGAATAGCTTTGCGGACTGGACTGGCTGCCCAGGTGCACGTGCAGGTCGGTGAAGCCGGGCAGGCAGGTGCGGTCGGACAGGTCGATGGCACCGGCCGCGGCCGGGCTGCGCCCCGGCACCACCTCGGCGATGCGCCCCGCGCGCACCACCACCGTGTGCGGGCCAAGCAGCGCCCCGCTGCGGCTGTCGAACAGCTGGCCGCAGGCGAGCACGACATCGCCTGCGGTGGCCGCGGACGCAGTGGGGGCAAGGACAGCCAGCAGGGCGGCGGCGAGGGCGAGGCGGGTGCGCATGGCGGATCTCCCGGAAGTCGCCGGAGTGTGCCACGCGGGCGGCCCGTGGTGCGCTGCGGTAAGCTTCCGGGTCCGATTCCCCCGTGCCCTCCGCCGTGTCCGAGCCCGCCATCTACGATCCCCGCACCGTCGAGTCCGCCGCCCAGTCGTTCTGGGCCAACACCCGTGCCTTCGAGGTGCGCGAGGGCGGCGGCAAGCCGAAGTACTACTGCCTGTCGATGCTGCCGTATCCGTCAGGTGCGCTGCACGTGGGCCATGTGCGCAATTACACGATCGGCGACGTGATTTCGCGCCACAAGCGGATGACCGGGCACAACGTGCTGCAGCCGATGGGCTGGGACGCGTTCGGCCTGCCGGCCGAGAACGCCGCGATCAAGAACAAGACCGCGCCGGCCAATTGGACCTACGCCAATATCGAGCACATGCGCACCCAGCTGCAGTCGCTGGGCTACGCC
>JANJSW010000160.1 GCA_024711415.1 Thermomonas sp.
CTCGATCCGAGCGACCGCATCGCCCCGATGCTGGCGGCGCTGCAGGGCGGGCCGCGCTTCGGCGAGCTGGTCATGGAGCACCCCGATTCCGACGCCGGCAAGCCGCTGGCCGGCCTGGCGCGCAGCCTGGGCAACGCGCTGCGGCCGGCGCTGCGCAAGGCCGACCTGCTGACCCAGCAGGACAGCCGCCGACTGCCGCGCCTGCATGTCTGCCTCGTCGAGGGCGACCACGCCCTGCTGGCCAGCAGCCGGCCCGCGGACAGCGCGCCGTGGCCGCTGGGCATTCCCCGCCTGAAAACGCACAAGGACGCGCCCTCGCGCTCCGCGCTCAAGCTCGAGGAAGCGCTGCTGGTGCTGCTGGATGAAGAAGAACGCACGCGCCTGCTGAAGGAGGGGATGGTGGCCGCCGACCTCGGCGCCGCCCCCGGCGGCTGGACCTGGGTGCTGGTCCGCAACCGCCTGCGGGTGTCGGCCATCGACAACGGCCCGTTGCGCCAGCACGTGCTGGACACCGGTATGGTGACCCACCTGCGCGCCGACGGATTTTCCTGGCAGCCGCCCTACCCGCTGGACTGGATGGTCTGCGACATGGTGGAGCAGCCGCGACGCGTCGCGGAACGCATGGCCACTTGGCTGCGCGAAGGCTGGTGCCGGCACGCGATCTTCAACTTGAAGCTGCCGATGAAGAAGCGCTGGCAGGAAACCCGGCTGTGCCTGGACCTGTTCGCGCAGCAGGCACAAAAGCCGCTGACGATCCGCGCCAAGCAGCTCTACCACGACCGCGAAGAGATCACCGTGTTCGCCAGCAGCACCGTCGATCGACCGCGCGGCTGACGCGAACCAAGCGACAGCGCCCTACCGTCCCGCCGCGTGCCGCCACAGCGCGCGCACCAGCGGTGGCATGCGGCCGGCCAGCCCCAGCGCATGCCCGCGCAGCAGGGTCGGCAGCAGGGCGTCGTTGCTGAAGACGCGGTTGATGGCGTCGAAGGCGTGCGCGCCCAGCGCGTTGTCGCTGCGGCGCGCGCGCGCCCAGCGCGCCAGCCGCGCCGGCGATGCGATGTCGCCGCCCTTGGCCTGCGCATCGCGCAGCATCGCCCGCAGCGCGGAGACGTCGCGCAGGCCGTGGTTCACGCCCTGCCCGGCCAGCGGGTGCATCACGTGGGCGGCATCGCCGACCAGCAGCACCCGGCCCTCGACCTGCCGCTGCGCCAATTGCCGGCGCAGCGGGAACGCCGCGCGCTGCGACTGCAAGGTGAAGCCGCCCAGCTCGCCGCCGAAGGCCGCCGACAGCTCGCGCTCGAACTGCGCCTGCGGCGCGTCCAGCAGGCGCTGTGCCTCGGCTTCCGGCAGCGTCCACACGATCGAACCGAGGCGGCCACGCAGCTGCGCATCGCCATCGTCATTGAACGGCAGCAGCGCCACCGGCCCGGTGGGCAGGAAACGCTGCCAGCAGGCATCGCGGTGCGGCGCTTCGCTGGCGACGAAGGCGACCAGCCCGCGCTGGTGGTAGTCATGCGATGGCGCTTCGATCCCGGTCAGCCGGCGCAGCGCGGAGTGGCCGCCGTCGGCGGCGATCGCCAGCCGCGCCTCCAGCACCAGCCCATCGTCGAGGCCCACGCGCACGCCGCTGGACTCCTGCGCCAGCGTTTCCACTTTCGCCGGGCAGTGCAGGCGCACGCCAGCCGCCGGCAACGCATTCCACAGCGCGTCCACCAGCAGGCCATTCTCGACGATCCAGCCAAGCTGGGGTTCGCCCAGCGCATCGGCATCGAAGGCCAGCGGCGCGCCGCCGGCCGCGTCCCAGACGCGCATGCCGCGATAGGGCTGCACGCGCGCCGCCTCGACCTGCGCCCACACGCCAAGATCTGCCAGCAGCGCGGCGTTGTCGGGCGCGAATGCGAACACCCGCAGGTCGCGCACCGCGCGCTGCCACGGCGTCGGCGCCCGGGCCTCCACCAGCGCCACCTGCAGGCCTTCCCGCGCCAGCATCAACGCGCTGGCGGCGCCGACCACGCCGCCACCGACGACCACCGCATCCAGCATGCCGCGCCGGTTCATGCGGCCACCTTGCGGCAAAGCGCCGGCACGTCGCCGCGGTAACCCATCGCCCCGCCCACCAGCCAGCCCTGCAGCCAGCCGAAGGCATCGCCCGCCACCAGCCCGGCGCTGCGCAGCGGGCGCAGCAGCGGCGCGTCGTTGGCAGTGAGCCTGGCCAACCCATCGGAGAACGCGATGGTGCGGTTGCGGTCTTCTTCGCGGCGCGCGGCGTGACGGCGCAGCACGGCGTCGTCGCCGGGATCGGCGGCGTGTTCGGCGATGCATTCGGCCAGCGTCAGCGCATCGCGCAGGCCGAGGTTGAAGCCCTGCGCGCCGAGCGGATGGATCGACTGCGCGGCATTGCCCACCAGCACCGCGCGCGGCGCCACCAGCGCTTCGGCCACGCAGCCCAGCATCGGGTAGCGGCTGCGTTCGCCGACCGACAGGAAGCGGCCGGCGCGCCAGCCGAAGGCGTCCTGCACGCGCGCGAGGAAGGCTGCATCGTCGAGCGCGGCCACGGTCTCCGCATCCTCGCGCGGCACCCCGTGGACCAGGCCGTAATGGCCATCGCCGCGCGGCAGCAGCGCGGTCGGGCCGTGGTCGGTCAGGCGTTCGAAGGCGGTGCCGTCCGGCGCGCGCTGCGTGCGCAGGCGGGCGACGAACAGGGTCTGGCCGTAATCGTGCTCGCGGGTGGTGATGCCCAGTGCCTCGCGCAGCGCGCTGCGGGCGCCGTCGGCGGCCACCAGCAGCTTCGCGCGAAGCGTGCGTTCGCCATTCGCGTCGGCGATGCGGACATGGCGAAGGCCCTCGCCACTTTCGCCAAGGCCGACGAAGCGCGCGGGCCGGTAGCGGGTCAGGTGCTGCAACTGCAGCAGCCGTGCCTCCAAGGCATCGCCGAAATCGCTCGCCACCACCACCCGGCCAAACGCGTCGCGCCCGTAGGCCTGCGCGTCCAGCAGCATGCGTCCGAAGT
>JANJSW010000217.1 GCA_024711415.1 Thermomonas sp.
AGGGCGCGGGCGAAGATGCGGATGCCAAGGTGCACGAAGGCCGCCGCCTGTACGCCAAGCTGAAAGAGCATCTGCCGCCCTCGACCGCCGCGAAGCTGGCGGCGGAACTGTCCGGTGCCCCGCGCAAGGCGCTTTACGGCGCGGAGTGAGCAGTTCAGCGGCGTTGATGCTGCGGGTGGGGAAGCCCCCTTTGGTAAAGGGGGCGCGCCGACAGGCGCGGGGATTCGGAGCGGCCTGAGCGGGGCCCAAGGTTTGCGCAGCAAACTTTGGGGTATTCAACGGCGAAGCCGTAGAATACGCATCGGCGGAGTCGGCCAGGCAGTCGCGTCATCCTTCGGGATGCCGAGGAAAGTCCGGGCTCCACAGGGCACGGTGCCAGGTAACGCCTGGGCGGCGAGAGCCGACGGAAAGTGCAACAGAAAGATACCGCCCAAGACTGCTTCGGCAGGACGGCAAGGGTGAAATGGTGCGGTAAGAGCGCACCGCGAGTCTGGCAACAGACCGGCACGGCAAACCCCACCGGGAGCAAGACCAAATAGGGAGACGATGAGGCGGCCCGCCGAGTCTCCGGGTAGGTTGCTTGAGCGTATCGGTGACGATGCGCCTAGAGGAATGACTGCCGCGACGCGCAAGCGTCGAACAGAACCCGGCTTATCGGCCGGCTCCGCCACCTTCAATCAATTGCGTCGGGCGCGATTGAAGCGCCCCGAAGTCAGCTGCGCAAACCTCGGGCCGTGCTCAGGCGGCTCCGAATCCCCGCGCCTGTCGGCGCGCCGCCTTTGCCTGAGCGGGCGGTTGTTCCGGACAGACTGGCGTGCGCTGGCTGTAGCGCCCGACATCATCTCCGGATCGGCAAGTCCAGCGTGGTGTCGCCCTCGAACACCCCGCCCGGTCCGAAGCGGCGCTCGCTGATCGTCGCGTTGCCGTCATGCCCCACCAGCACCAGCGTGCTGGCGCGGGTGCCGTAGTCCTGTTCGCGGATGAAGGCAGCGGACAGCCGCCGTTCCAGCGCCAGTCCCACCCCGGTATCGGGCAGCAGGTCGTCGTTGGCGACCTGCTCGTCGGCCAGCGCCTTCCACAGCGGCTGCGGGTCGGCGTCGCCGGCAGCGGCCCATTGCGCCAGCACGCTGCGCAGGCGGGTGGTTTTCGGCCAGGGTGCGTCGAGGGCGCCGTTGGACAGGCCGTAGGTGCCGGGTGCCAGCCGGCGTTCGCGTGCGCCATCCGGGCGATGGCCGACATAGGCGCAGGCGTTCGCGTCCGCCACCAGCAGGTTGAACGGCGCATAGCGCCCGGCCTCGCCGGCCAGTGCGGCCGCGTAGGCCGGGGCGGGATCGGTGCCGGCGAGGAAGCGCAGCGGCAGGGCGCCCCGGGACGGGCCGGCGAACGGCGGCGCCAGCCCGTTGCGCACATTGGTGACCACCGCCACCCGGCCATCCGGCCCCAGCCCCATCCAGGTGCCGCCGGCGCGCAGGTCACGCCCTGCCAGCACCGCCACGTCAGCCCAGCGCGCCAACGGCGCGGTGGGGCGGGCGTGCAGTTCATCGCGATTGCCGGCCACTACCAGCCGCCAGCGGGGATGCACGTTCCAGGCGAGGGCAACCAGGCACATGGACGCCATTCTGCGCCGGCTTGCGGCCATTCATTTTTTGCGCCGCAGCATGTTATGGCCTGGGTTTCACCTGTTCAGGAAAACCGTGTCGATAGTCGCACAATCTCAAAAAATGAGACGAAACATGAGCTTGTGGATAAAGCTTGAACAACTTGTTGAAGTTCGCTGCAAGTCATTGACGGGCCGGGAGAAATTTCCGCTGTCAGGTTGTTGACATAGGTCAATTGCCTGCTAATGTGGGGACTCGTGGGAAAACCGGGAAAATTGTGGTTTTCTTGGTGTGAACTCCGCGGCAGACGGGGGCGACAAGGGCAGCATGTTCCAGGGCGAAACCGCCATCACCATCGACGACAAGGGCCGGCTGGCGATTCCGACCGCCTACCGGGATCTCGTCGCGCGTGCGTGTGGCAACCGCCTGGTCATCACCTACAACGCCTTCGAGACCACCGGTTTGTACATCTATCCGCACGCCGTGTGGGAAAAGGTGCGCGACCAGGTCAACGCGCTGCCGCGGGTCAAGAAGCCCAGCCGCATCCTGCAGCTGAAGCTGGTGGGCGCGGCCGAGTTCGTCGAGCCCGACGGCAATGCGCGGATCTCGATCCCGGCCAGCCATCGCAATGCTGCCGGCATCGAGCGCAAGGCGGTGCTGGTGGGGATGGGCGACAAGTTCGAACTGTGGAGCGAGGCGGACCACCTGGCGCAGATCCGCCAGCCGCTGGGCGACGAGGACCTGGGCGACGAGTTCCAGGAATTGATGCTGTGAGCGGCGGTGGCGCGGGCATCGCGTCCGCCCACCTCCCGGTGCTGTTTGCCGAGGTCATGGACGGTCTGGCGGTGAAAGAGGACGGAACCTACCTGGACGGGACGTTCGGGCGTGGCGGGCATGCCCGTGGGGTGCTGCAGCGGCTTGGCGAAAAGGGGCGTTTGCTGGCGATGGACAAGGATCCGGACGCGATCGCGGTGGCCATGCAGATGGCCGACGCCGACGCGCGCCTGTCCTGGCACCGCGGCAGCTTCGCCACCCTGGCCGACTGGCCGGCAACCGCAGCGGGCCTTGACGGGGTGCTGCTCGATCTCGGCGTGTCTTCGCCGCAGCTGGACGTGGCCGAGCGCGGCTTCTCGTTCGGCAAGGACGGCCCGCTGGACATGCGCATGGACCCCGAATCCGGCGAGAGCGCCGCCGAGTGGCTGGCCCGCGCATCGGAAAAAGAGATCGCCGACGTGCTGTGGGTCTATGGCGAGGAGCGCCAGAGCCGGCGCATCGCCCGGGCCATCGTGGCGACACGCGCGCAGGCGCCGTTGCTGCGCACTGCGCAGCTGGCCGAACTGATCGCGCAGGTCTGCCCGCGCGGCGCCAGCAAGACCCATCCGGCCACGCGCAGCTTCCAGGCCATCCGCATCCACATCAACCGCGAGCTGGCCGACCTCGAGGCCGGCCTCGAGGCCGCGCTGTCGCGACTGAAGCCCGGTGGGCGGCTGGCGGTGATCAGCTTCCACTCGCTGGAAGACCGCATCGTCAAGCAGTTCATGGCGAAGCACGCCAAGGCGCCGCCGGCCAACCGGCGGATGCCGGTGGAAGTGGCGTTCACGCCGACCCTGCGGCTGGTGGGAGGCGCGCAGAAGGCCTCCGAGGCCGAGCTGGCCGCCAACCCCCGCGCGCGCAGCGCGGTGCTGCGGGTGGCCGAGAAGCTGCCGGTGGAAAGCCGG
>JANJSW010000230.1 GCA_024711415.1 Thermomonas sp.
GGCGCCGATGCAGTGCAGCTCGCCGCGCGCCAGCGCGGGCTTGAGCATGTTGCCGGCGTCCATGCTGCCTTCGGCCTTGCCGGCGCCGACCATGGTGTGCAGCTCGTCGATGAACAGGATGATCTGGCCCTCGTTCTTCGACAGGTCGTTGAGCACCGCCTTCAGGCGCTCCTCGAACTCGCCGCGGAACTTGGCGCCGGCGATCAGCGCGCCCATGTCCAGCGACAGCAGGCGCTTGCCGCGCAAGCCTTCCGGCACCTCGTTGTTGATGATGCGCTGGGCCAGGCCCTCCACGATCGCGGTCTTGCCCACGCCGGGTTCGCCGATCAGCACCGGGTTGTTCTTGGTGCGCCGCTGCAGCACCTGGATGGTGCGGCGGATCTCCTCGTCGCGCCCGACCACCGGATCGAGCTTGCCGCTCTCCGCGCGGGCGGTCATGTCGATGGTGTACTTCTCCAGCGCCTGGCGCGCGTCTTCCGCATTCTCGTCGGTCACTTTCTCGCCCCCCCGCAGCTTGTCGATGGCTGCTTCCAGCTTCGCCTTGTTGGCGCCGGCGGCCTTCAGCGCCTTGCCGGCCTCGCCGGACTCCTCCAGCGTCGCCAGCAGGAACAGCTCGCTGGCGATGTAGGCATCGCCGCGCTGCTGGGCCAGCTTGTCGGTGACATTGAGCAGGCGGACCAGGTCGTTGCCGGCCTGCACGTTGCCGGCCTGGCCGGTCACCTTGGGCAGCCTGTCCAGCGCCTCGGCCAGGCGCTCGCGCAGCACCGGCACGTTGACGCCGGCCTGCGCCAGCAGCGGCCTGGTGCCGCCGCCCTGCTGGTCCAGCAGCGCCAGCAGCAGGTGGACGGGTTCGATGATGGTGTGGTCGCGGCCGACGGCCAGCGACTGGGCGTCGGCGATGGCCTGCTGGAAACGCGAGGTGAGTTTGTCCATGCGCATGGCGGGATCCTGTGCGTCGGGGCCGGCGCGGCCCAATGTCCTCCACATGCGGCTGCCGCGCCGTGATTCAAGTCAAATCGCACCACTCGTTGAGACTGGGTTATGGTCGCCGCTTTCCCTGCCGGAATCCTGCCCGATGTTCCGTACCCGCACCCTGGCCTGGGGCCTGCTGCTCGCACTGTCCGCCGCTCCCTGTGCCGGGGCGACATCCCCGTCCGGCGAGCAACGCCTGCGCGCCTCGATCGAGGCCGACCAGCCGCACGCGGTGGCGCTGCTCGAGCGGCTGGTCAACCAGAATTCGGGCACGCTCAACCTGCCCGGCGTGAAGGCGGCGGGTGACATGGTCCGCGCCGAGCTGGAGCCGCTGGGCTTCGACGTGGCATGGATCGACATGCGCGCGACCGGGCGCGCGGGCCACCTCGTCGCCACCCACCGGGGCAACGGGCGCGGCAAGCGCATCCTGCTGATCGGCCACCTGGACACCGTGTTCGAGCCGGACTCGCCGTTCCAGCGCTTCGCCCGCAACGGCGATACCGCCACCGGCCCCGGCATCGGCGACGACAAGGGCGGCGTGGTGATCATCGTCGCCGCGCTGCGCGCCATGCATGCCGCCGGCACGCTCCGCGACGCCGACATCAAGGTGGTGCTGACCGGCGACGAGGAGTCCGCCGGCACGCCGCTGGAGGCGGCACGCGCCGATCTCGTCGCGGCCGGCAAATGGGCCGACGTGGCGCTGGAATACGAGGGCCTGATCGTCGATGGCGGACGCGACCACGCGACCATCGCGCGGCGCGGCGTGACCGACTGGGAACTCACCGCCACCGGCCTGACCGGCCATTCCAGCGGCGTGTTCGGCGACGCGCTCGGCTACGGTGCGAACTACGAACTGGCGCGCATCCTCGACGGATTCCGGCGCGAGCTCCCCGAGCCCAACCTCACCCTCAATGTCGGCCTCATGGTCGGCGGCACGCCCGCCACGCTCGCGCCGGACGGCGCCCGCGGCAGCGCCGCAGGCAAGACCAACATCGTGGCGGAACGCGCGGTCGCGGCGGGCGACCTGCGGGCGCTGACGCCGGAGCAGGAAGCACGCGCACGGGCAAGGATGCAGGCGATCGTGGCGCAGCACCTGCCGAAGACGGGCGCGACGCTGGTGTTCGCGGACGCCTATCCGCCGATGGCACCCACCGCCGGAAACCACGCGCTGCTTGCCCTGCTCAACCAGGTCAACACCGATCTCGGCCTGCCGGTGATGGGCGAATGGGACCCGGCCAAGCGCGGCGCCGCCGACTCCAGCTTCGTCGCCGCCGACGTGGACGTGCTTGCCGGGATGGGCGCAGCCGGGTCGCGCGCCCACGCCGAGGGCGAGACGGTCGACCTGGGAAGCATCCAGCGGCAGGCATTGCGCAGCGCGGTGCTGATGGGACGGTTGGCACGCACGCCGCGATGAGCGGGGGCTGGCACCTGTACCTGCTGCGCTGCCGCGACGGCAGCCTGTACGCCGGCATCGCCACCGACGTCGAACGCCGGTTCCGCCAGCACGCGGCCGGCAAGGGCGCGAAGTACACCCGCGCGCACCCGCCCGACTGCGTGCTCGGCAGCCGCGCCTATCCCGACCGCGGCAGTGCGCTGCGTGCGGAATGGGCGATCAAGCAACTGCCGCGCGAGCGCAAGCTGGCGTGGCTGCTGGACGGCACCGGCGCGGATCAGGCCGGCGCCAGCCAGCCTTCGTAACGCACCACCAGTCCGACCAGCGGCAGCCGCGCCTCGACCAGGAACTCGTAGCGGCCATCGCGCTCGCACTCGCGGCAGCGCACGCCGTCGAACCAGCCTGCCGGCAGCGGCAGCAGCCCGAACACGCGCACGCCGGCCACCTGCCACCACAGCGCGTCGCTGCCCGGATGCAGGCGGTAGCGGAACTGCAGCGGGCCAAGCCGTTCGCGCAGCAGACCGCGCTTGAACGCCAGCCGCGTGTGCATGCGCGTGCCGCCGAAGTCGCGGCGCCAGACCTCGCGCTTCGCGTCGGCGATGAACTCGACCGTGGTCGGCGCCTCGCGCATCGTTTTCGGCAACCCGGCGATGCGCGCGCACAGCCGCGCCAGCGGGTTGCGGCCGCGCTCGATGCTGGCGATGCCGGCATAGCGCGCCGTGCCGCGCAGCGCATGCAGGCGGCGCACGGCCTCCGGCAGGGTGAAGAACGCCGCACCCAGCGCCTGCTGGAACAGCGTCGCCGCCGGCACCGCGTTCAAGGCGTGATCCAGGCCAGCGTGGCGATGCGGCCGCTGCGACCGTCGCGGCGATGCGAGAAGAAGCGTGCCGGATCGGAAATGGTGCACAGCCCGCCGCCATGGACGTCGGTCACGCCGGCATCCAGCAGGCGCTGTCGCGCCAGCATGTACAGGTCCACTTTCCAATGCCCGGGACGGGTAGGCAGGAACGCCATCCGCGCGCGCGCATCAAAGGCGGTGAAGGCCTCGAAGACTTCCTCGCCGATTTCATACGCCCGTGGTCCGGCCGCCGGACCCAGCCACGCCACCAATCGCTCCGGCGGCGTGCGCATCGCCGCCACCGTGGACTCCAGCACGCCGGCGCACAGGCCACGCCAGCCGGCGTGGGCAGCGGCGATTTCGCCGCCATCCTTGGCCGCCAGCACGACCGGCAGGCAGTCGGCGGTGAGAATGGCAAGCAGGATGCCCGGCGTGGTGGTCACCGCGGCATCGGCCTCGGGCTCGTCGTTCCCGGGCTCGACGGCGACCCCCACGCCATGCACTTGGCGCAGCCAGCGTGGCGAAGAGGGCAGCGCCAATGCGGCTGCCAGCTGGCGGCGGTTTTCCGCCACCGCCTCGACCTCATCGCCACAGCGCGCGCCGAGGTTGAACGCATCGAACGGCGGCTGTGATTCGCCCAGTCCATGCCGCAGCGTGGTCAGCGCGCGCACGCCGGGCGGCGCAGGCCAGTCTGCGTGGAGGAACGCGCTCATCGCCGCGCACGCTCGGCTTCGACGTGCGCCGCGGCGTCTTCGCGCAGCACCCGCATCAGCTCGCGCATGTCTTCCGGCACCGGCGCCTCGCAGCGCACCGGATCAAAGCTGACCGGATGCGCGAACTCCAGCACCTCGGCATGCAGCGCCTGCCGCCGGAACCCGCGCAGGACCGCGATCAATTCCTCCGAAGCGCCCTTCGGCAGTTTGAGCGACCCGCCGTACAGGGGATCGCCGATGATCGGGTGCTTCAGATGCGCCATGTGCACGCGGATCTGGTGGGTGCGGCCTGTTTCCAGCCGGCACTCCAGCGCGGTATGGGCGCAGAAGCGTTCGCGCAGGCGGAAATGGGTCACCGCGTCCTTGCCATCCTCGCGCACGGCCATGCGCAGGCGGTCGCGCGGGTGGCGGTCGATCGCCGCATTGACGGTGCCGCCAGACACCAGCGCGCCCACCACCACCGCGAGGTACTGCCGGTGCACCTCGCGCGCCGACAGCTGCGCCACCAGCGAGGTGTGCGCCACGAGGGTGCGGGCCACCACCATCACCCCGCTGGTGTCCTTGTCCAGCCGATGGACGATGCCGGCGCGCGGCAGCTTGTCCAGATCGGGGTCGCGGTGCAGCAGCGCGTTCACCAGGGTGCCGGCGGGATTGCCCGCGCCCGGATGCACCACCAGCCCAGCCGGCTTGTCGATCACGAAGACGTGCTCGTCCTCGTACAGCACGCTCAGCGGGATGTCTTCGGCCACCGCATGGGTCTGCACGTCCTCGACCACGGTCAGGGCAATGGTTTCGCCGCCGCGCACGGGATCGCGCGGGCGCGCGGTCACTCCGTCCACGACCACGTCGCCGGACTTGATCCAGGCCGACAGGCGCGAACGGGAGTATTCGGGGAACAGTTCGGCCACCACCGCGTCGAGCCGGCGGCCGGCGCAGTGGTCGGGGACAAAGGCGGTGCGGGGTTCGGTCTGGTGCATGAAGGTTCCGTAAGCCGCCGGCACCGGCGGAAAGCGCCCGGTCTTGATCCTCGCCGGGGGCTGGTATTATCCAGCCTTCATGCCCCCGGCGCCCGTTCGATGCCCATGACCCAGCGTTCCGTCCTGCTGCGCCCCGCCCTTGTGCTTGCGCTCCTCGTTGCCGTTACCGGCTGCTCGAGCGTCAAGACGATGTTCAAGGACAAGAACAAGAACGAGGGCCTGCCGGTAGGCGAGCTTTACGACCGCGCCCACGACAACATGGAAATGGGCCGCTGGTCCAACGCCAGTGAAGTCTTCGGCCGGCTGATCGCGCAGTATCCCTACGGCCCGTTCACCGAACAGGCGCTGATGGAGCAGGCCTACGCCCAGTACAAGGCCGGCAAGCACGAAGACGCGATCTCCACCATCGACCGCTTCATCCGCACCTACCCGACCCACAAGAACATCGCCTACCTGTACTACCTGCGCGGCCTGTCCAACATGGCGCGCAACACGGTGTTCATGGCGCGCGCGTTCAACCTCGACACCAGCACCCGCGACCTGGCCGCGCCGCTGCAGGCCTACAACGACTTCAGCACCGTCACCACCCGTTACCCCAACAGCCGGTACACCGCGGACGCCCGCCAGCGCATGGTGTTCCTGCGCAACGAGTTCGCCCGCTTCGAGTTGAACACCGGCCTGTACTACCTGCGCCGCGGCGCCTGGGTCTCGGCCGCCGATCGCGCCACCTATCTGCTGGAAACCTATCCGCAGAGCGAATACCAGAACGACGCGGTGGCACTGCTCGGCGAAGCCTACACGCGCCTAGGCAACGCCGCGCTGGCAGCCGATGCCCGCCGCGTGCTGGAGCAGAATGATCCGCAGCACCCGTGGCTGGCCGGCCACTGGCCGAAGAACCCGAACATGCTCAAGCGCCTGAACCCGTTCACCGGCGAATCGCGCTGAGCCAGCGAAAGGCGGAAGGGGGGCGGAAGGGGGGGGGGGTGGAAAAAACCCCACCCAGGGTAACCGCAACACCAGCCCCGCAGCACCCCCCCCCCCGCCGCACCCGCCCACCGCCCGCCCGCCCACACAGACCCGCCCCGCCACACGGCCCCCCCCCCCCCCGAGG
>JANJSW010000245.1 GCA_024711415.1 Thermomonas sp.
CCGCCCTGGTCTGGGGCGTGGGCCTGGACCTGCTGCTGTGGGGCGTATTGCCGGATGCCGTCACCTGGGCCGGTGCCGGCATCATCATTGCCAGCGGGCTGTACCTGTTGCGCCGCGAGCGGGTACACGTGGAGGCCGAGCATCCCTGATTTCACCGGGGGTGGAATTGGGGGGTTTCGCGGGTGCAGCGACGCTTTTCGTGTAAATACTGGGCGTTCCAATAAATTGCCCGGGTAAAACATTGAAATTGCTGCGCTGCGATTTGTGGCGGGCGCCGCGATATGTTCCCATGGTGCTTTCCCCACGAGCGGAGTTCCGGCCATGGCCGAGCTGAAGGAAGCGCGCGTCCCCGACATCGGCGGACACGGTGATGTGCCGGTGATCGAGCTGCTGGTAAAGCCCGGCGACACCGTGGCCAAGGACCAGGGCCTGGTCACGCTGGAATCCGACAAGGCGACCATGGAAGTGCCGTCGCCGTTCGCCGGCGTGGTCAAGGAAGTCAAGGTGAAGCTGGGCGATACCGTGTCGGAGGGCGCGGTGGTGGCAGTCATCGAAGCTGCCGATGCCGCGCCAGCCGTCGCCGCGCCGGCCGCGCCGGCCGCGCCGGCTCCCACGCCGGCGCCAGCGGCTGAAGCGCCGAAGCCTGCACCTGCACCTACACCTGCGACTGCACCAGTGGTGGTCGAAAGCGGCGCCCCGGTGCCGGCATTGGCGCCGGTGGCCGAACCCGGCCAGCCCGGCATCCCGCCGATGCGCTTCGAGGCCGACGCGGTGCTGCCGGCCAAGGTGCCCTACGCCAGCCCGGCGGTGCGCCTGTTCGCGCGCGAACTCGGCGTGGATCTTGCGCAGGTCAGCGGCAGCGAGCGCGGTGGCCGCATCTCCAAGGAAGACGTGCAGAAATTCGTGAAGGCGGCGCTGGCCGGCGGCATCGCCGCGCCGGTGGCGGCTTCCGGCGCTGGCGGCGGGCTCAACCTCATCCCGTGGCCGAAAGTGGATTTCGCCAAGTTCGGCGCCATCGAAACCAAGCCGCTGTCGCGCATCCAGAAGATTTCCGGCGCGAACCTCGCGCGCAACTGGGCCATGATCCCGCACGTCACCCAGCACGACGATGCCGACATCACCGAGCTGGAAGCGCTGCGCGTTGCGCTCAACGAGGAGAACGCCAAGGCGATCGCCGCGGGCAAGGCCGGCAAGCTGACCATGCTGGCCTTCCTGATCAAGGCCTGCGTGGCGGCGCTGCAGAAGTTCCCGACCTTCAATGCCTCGCTGGACGGCGACAACCTCGTCCTCAAGCAGTATTTCCACATCGGTTTCGCCGCCGACACCCCGAACGGGCTGGTGGTGCCGGTGCTGCGTGACGCCGACCAGAAGGGCGTCGCCCAGATCGCGAAGGAAATGGGCGAACTGGCGGCGCTGGCGCGCGACGGCAAGCTCAAGCCCGAGCAGATGCAGGGCGGCTGCTTCACCATCAGCTCGCTGGGTGGCATCGGCGGCACCGCGTTCACGCCGATCATCAATGCGCCGGAAGTGGCCATCCTCGGCGTGTCCAAGTCGGAAATGAAGCCGGTCTGGAATGGCGAGAAGTTCAAGCCGCGGCTGATGCTGCCGCTGTCGCTGAGCTACGACCACCGGGTGATCGACGGCGCTGCCGCCGCCCGCTTCACCACCTACCTGGGACAGCTGCTGGCCGACCTGCGTCGGGCCATGCTCTGAGGAGACGGACATGGCGGATATCGAATCGAAGGTGCCCGACATCGGCGGCCACGGCGACGTGCCGGTGATCGAGCTGCTGGTGGCGGTGGGCGACACGGTCACGAAAGATCAGGGCCTGGTCACGCTGGAGTCCGACAAGGCGACCATGGAAGTGCCGGCGGTTGCCGCCGGCGTGATCAAGGCGCTGAAGGTGAAGCTGGGCGATACGGTGTCGGAAGGCAGCGTGATCGCGGTCATCGACAGTGCAGCCTCCGAAGCCGCTGCGACGCCGGCTGCCCCCGCGCCGGCGAAGACCGAAGCGCCGGCGCCGGCCGCGCCGGTTGCGAAGTCCGAACCGGCGGCGCCCGCACCGCAGGCCACCGCTTCCTCCGGTCGCAAGGCGGACATCGAATGCGGGATGGTGGTGATCGGCGCCGGTCCCGGTGGCTATACCGCCGCGTTCCGCAGCGCCGATCTCGGCCTCGATACCGTACTGGTGGAGCGCTACCCCAGCCTGGGCGGCGTCTGCCTCAACGTCGGCTGCATCCCGTCGAAGGCATTGCTGCACGCCGCCGACGTGATCGAGCAGGCCGCGCACGCCAGCGACTACGGCGTGGACTTCGGCAAGCCGAAGATCAGCATCGACAAGCTGCGCGAGTACAAGGACAAGGTCGTCGGCCAGCTCACCAAGGGCCTGGCCGGCATGGCCAAGCAGCGCAAGGTGCGCACGGTGCAGGGCGTGGCGAAGTTCGTCTCCGCCAACGAGCTGGAAATCATCGATGCCGCAGGCAAGGTCCAGCTGCTGCGCTTCGCCCAATGCATCATCGCCGCGGGCAGCCAGCCGGTGAAGCTGCCGTCGTTCCCCTGGGGTGATGCGCGGATCATGGATTCCACCGACGCGCTCAACCTTGCCGAGGTGCCGAAGAAGCTGCTGGTCGTCGGCGGCGGCATCATCGGGCTGGAAATGGCCACGGTCTATCGCGCGCTGGGTGCGGAAGTCACCGTGGTCGAGTTCATGCCGCAGCTGATCCCCGGTGCCGATGCGGACCTGGTCAAGCCGCTGTCCGAACGCCTGAAGAAACAGGGCGTCGCCATCCACCTCAAGACCAAGGTGATCGAAGCCAAGGCGCAAAAGAACGGCATCGCCTGCACGTTCGAGGGCGAGTCCATCCCCGACGGCAAGCTGTTCGACCGCGTGCTGGTGGCGGTGGGCCGCAGCGCCAACGGCGGCAAGCTCGATGCCGACAAGGCCGGCGTGCGCGTGGGCGAGCGCGGGCTGATCCCGGTGGATGCGCAGATGCGCACCAACGTGCCGCACATCTTCGCCATCGGCGACCTGGTCGGCCAGCCGATGCTGGCGCACAAGGCCACGCACGAGGGCAAGCTCGCGGCGGAAGTCGCGGCGGGCGAGAAGAAGGAATGGGTGGCGCGGGTGATCCCGTCGGTGGCCTACACCGATCCGGAAATCGCGTGGGTCGGCGTGACCGAAACCGAGGCGAAGGCCAAGGGGCTGAAGGTCGGCGTCGGCAAGTTCCCGTGGGCGGCCTCGGGTCGTGCGATCGGCCTGTCGCGCACGGAGGGCTTCACCAAGCTGGTGTTCGACGAGGCCACCCACCGCGTGATCGGTGGTGGCATCGTCGGCGTGCACGCGGGCGAGCTGATCTCGGAGATCGCGCTGGCCATCGAGATGGGCTGCGAGGTGCACGACATCGGCCACACCATCCACCCGCATCCCACGCTGGGCGAGTCGGTGGGCATGGCGGCCGAGGTCTACGACGGCAGCATCACCGATCTGTACCTCCCGAAGAAGAAGTAGGCGGCTCCGTCCGTCCTGCAGCATCGACAACGGCGCGGGCCCAGGTCCGTGCCGCTGTCGTTTCAGGCGGTGAAGCCGTCGTGGTGCGACAAGGCATTGCCGGCACGACGCGCCTCGATCCGCTT
>JANJSW010000251.1 GCA_024711415.1 Thermomonas sp.
GGACGAGGATGAGGCGCCGGTGCTGATCGCCGCGCCGGACTCCGACGCCGCGCCGCGCCCGCTGCTGATCCACCGGCGCGACGACGCGCCGGTCGGCGCCTTCGCGCGCGTGCTGGAAGTGGTGCCGGCCGACCCGGCCGCGCGCGGCCCGCTGCGCGAGCGCTGGAAGCACTACCAGTCGCTGGGCTTCGATCTCAAGAAATACGACATGTAACGGCGTGCAGGCGGAGCAAAAGCCCCGATCCAAACGCCATGGGTACGGCTCCGGCCGCGCCCGCATGAAGCACACCAACCGCTTTCGATGACGACCCACCGATGACCACCCTCGCCTCCGGCTTCGACCCGCAATCCTTCGAAACCCGCCTGTACCAGCAGTGGGAGGGCAGCGGCGCGTTCGCGCCGACCGGCGACGGCCCGGCCTACACCATCCTGCTGCCGCCGCCCAACGTTACCGGCACGCTGCACATGGGCCATGCGTTCCAGCACACGCTGATGGACGCACTGGTGCGCTACCACCGCATGCGTGGCTACCGCACCCTGTGGCAGATGGGCACCGACCACGCCGGCATCGCCACCGAAATGGTGGTCAGCCGCAACCTTGCGATCGAAGGCAAGGGCGAAACCCGCGACTCGCTGGGCCGCGAAAAGTTCATCGAGAAGGTCTGGGAGTGGAAGCAACACAGCGGCGACACAATCGAGCGGCAGATGCGCCGCCTCGGCGCGTCCGGCGACTGGTCGCGCAGCGTGTTCACCATGGACCCGATGCCGTCGCGGGCAGTCACCGAAGCCTTCGTGCGCCTGTATGAGCAGGGCCTGATCTACCGCGGCCAGCGGCTGGTCAACTGGGACCCGGTGCTGAAGACCGCGATCTCCGACCTGGAGGTGGTGAGCGAGGAAGAAAGCGGCCACCTGTGGTCGATCCGCTACCCGCTGGCCGACGGGGCGAGCTACGAGCACGTGGAGGTCGATGCCGACGGCGTCGAGATCCTGCGCGAGACCCGCGACTACGTAGTGGTGGCCACCACCCGTCCGGAAACCATGCTCGGCGACACCGCCGCGATGGTGCATCCGGAAGACCCGCGCTACCTCGCGCTGCACGGCAAGTCCGTCGAGCTGCCGCTGACCGGCCGCCGCATCCCCGTCATCACCGACGACTACGTCGACCGCGCCTTCGGCACCGGCGTGGTCAAGGTGACGCCGGCGCACGACTTCAACGACTACGCGGTGGGCCAACGGCATTCGCTGCCGCTGATCAACATCTTCACCGACGACGCGCGGGTGGTTTCCAGCCGCGACGACATCGCCGACAAGTACCGCGGCCTGGATCGCTTCGATGCGCGCAAGCTGATCGTCGCCGACCTCGACGCCGCCGGGCTGCTGGTCGAGGTCAAGCCGCACAAGCTGCAGGTGCCGCGCGGCGACCGCAGCGGCCAGGTGATCGAGCCCTACCTGACCGACCAGTGGTTCGTGCAGATGGACACGCTGGGCAAGCGCGGGCTGGAACTCGCGGAGAGCGGCGCGGTGAAGTTCGTGCCGCCGAACTGGATCAACACCTACCGCCACTGGATGGAGAACCTGCAGGACTGGTGCATCAGCCGCCAGCTGTGGTGGGGCCACCGCATCCCGGCGTGGTTCGACGCGGCGGGCAAGGTCTTTGTTGGCCGCAGCGAGGCCGAGGTGCGCGCGGCGCACGGCCTCGGCGATGCGCCGCTGCGACAGGACCCGGACGTGCTGGAGACCTGGTTCTCCTCGGCGATGTTCCCGTTCAGCACGCAGGGCTGGCCTGACGCGGCGGCGATGGCCGAGCGCGGCTTCGCCCGGCATCTGCCGTCGAACGTGCTGGTCACCGGCTTCGACATCATCTTCTTCTGGGTCGCCCGGATGGTGATGATGACCGACCACTTCACCGGCCAGGTGCCGTTCCACGATGTCTACATCACCGGCCTGGTGCGCGACAAGAACGGCCACAAGATGTCGAAGTCGAAGGGCAACGTGCTGGACCCGATCGACATCATCGACGGCATCAGCGCCGACGACCTGGTCGCCAAGCGCACCTTCGGGCTGATGCAGCCGAAGATGGCCGAGAAGATCGAGAAGGACACCCGCAAGGAGTTCCCGAACGGCATCAACCCGCACGGCGCCGACGCGCTGCGCTTCACCATGGCCGCGCTGGCCGGCCCCGGCCGCGACATCAAGTTCGACCTCGCCCGCGCCGAGGGCTACAAGAATTTCTGCAACAAGCTGTGGAACGCAACGCGCTTCGCGCTGATGAACGTCGGCGACGCAACCTTCACCGGCAAGCCGCAGCCCGGCACCGACGCCGAACGCTGGATCCTGTCGCAGCTCGACCGGGTCAGCGCGGAAGCCGCGGAACACTTCGCCAGCTACCGCTTCGACCTGCTGGCGCAGTGCCTGTACGAATTCGCCTGGAACCAGTTCTGCGACTGGTTCGTGGAGCTGGCCAAGCCGGCATTGAATGGCGATGACGCCGCCACCGCGGACAGCACCCGCCACACCTTGCTTTACGTGCTGGACGCACTGCTGCGCATGCTGCATCCGCTCATCCCGTTCGTCACCGAGGAGCTGTGGCAGGCCGTGGCGCCCAGGCTCGGCAAGTCCGGCAGCCTGATGCTGCAGCCATACCCGCAGGCCGGCGACATCGACACCACCGCCTTCGCGCAGGCCGATGCCGACATCGAATGGCTGAAGGCCATGGCCAGCGCGGTGCGCCGCATCCGCAGCGAACTGGGCGTGTCGCCGGCCAAGCAGCTGGCCCTGCTGGCGCGCGGCGGCGGCGCCGACGATGCCTCGCGCCTGCAGCGTTTCGATGCCTCGCTGCGCTTCCTGTGCAAGCTGGAACGCATCGAAATCATCGCCGGTGAACCGCCCGCGGCCGCACCGGCCGTGGTCGGCGAGCTGCAGCTGTTCGTGCCGCTGGAAGGCCTGGTGGACCTGGACGCCGAACGCGCGCGCCTGGACAAGGAAATCGCCAAGGTCGCCGCGGAAAAGGACAAGAGCGAGGCCAAGCTGGCGAAGTTCGGCGCCGGCGTGCCGGCCGCGGTGGTGGAGCAGGAGCGGGCGCGCCTGGTCGACTGGACCGGCAAGCTTGACGCGCTCTCCGCGCAACGGAGTAGGCTGGGCTAGCATCAGCGCCCCGGGGCTACCGCGCCGGGGCGATGCACACGCCAGCGAGGGCATCCACAGATGGCCAGCCAGACCCCGGTCAACCGTGCGCCGACAACCGCAGACCCCTATCGCCAGTTGCTGGACGAGGTGGGCGCATTCGTCTACACCACCGACCTGGAAGGCCGCTACACGTATGCCAACCAGCTGGTGCTGGACCTGCTGGGCGGTCACCCGCTTGATGCCGTGCTGGGCAAGTCGTTCACCGACTTCGTCGACATCGGCGAAGCCGGCGACACCTTGCGCAAGACCGATCGGCGCGTGCTGGAGCTGGGCGAAACCATCGCCCGCGAGGAAACCAACTACATCCACGCCACCGGCGAATCGCGCAGCTATTGGTCGATCAAGAAACCGCTGCGAGATGCCAGCAGCGCCATCATCGGGATGATCGGGATTTCCCACGACATCACCGAGAAGAAGCAGCTGGAGGACCGGGTGCGCCAGCAGAAGGAACTGCTGGACACCGTGCTCGACAACATCGACGGGCTGGTCTACGTCAAAGGGGCCGATCGCCGCTTCCGCTATGCCAACCGGCACCTGGCCGATGTGTTCGGCCGGCCGGTGGAGCAGATCGTCGGCAGGCTGGACAGCGAGCTGATGCCGCGCGAGGCCGCCGATGCGTTCTGGGAAAAGGACCTGCACATGCTGGCCACCGGCGAGCGCTATGCGGGCGAGGAATCCCTCATCGACGCGCAGGGCCGCCTGCGCCACTACTGGAGCGTGGTGGTGCCGTGGCCGGACTTCAACGGCAGTCCCGCGCTGATCGGCCTGGTCACCGACATCACCGAGCTGCACGCGCTGAAGGAAGAACTGCAGCGGCAGGTGCGCACCGACAGCCTGACCGGGCTGGCCAACCGGCGCAGCTTCCAGGAACGCGCGGAAAGCGAGTTCGCGCGTAGCCGCCGACACGGCACGCCGTTGAGCCTGGTCGCCATCGACATCGATCATTTCAAGCGGGTCAACGACGACTACGGCCACGCCGTCGGCGACCACGTGCTGCAGGACTTCGCCGGGTGCTGCCAGCACGCACTGCGCGAGGAGGACCTGTGCGCGCGCACCGGCGGTGAGGAATTCTGCATCCTGCTGCCCGACACCGACGCGGATGCCGCCCGCGTGATTGCCGAACGCATCCGGCTGATGACCGCCAGCTGCCGCCCCTGCCCCGAGCACCCCGCGCTGGCGATCACCGCCAGCTTCGGCATCGCCTGCGTCGAACCGAGCGACCCGAATTTCGGCACGGTGTTCTCTCGCGCCGACCGCGCCCTGTACGCTGCCAAGGAACAGGGCCGCGACCGCACCTGCGTGCTGCGCGCCGAACCCGCGGAACCGACGGCGGCGCCAGCCGCACAGCCGCGGCCCGCGATCCAGGACTGAGCAGCGCCGGCGGCCTTGCCGGGCGCCCCGCCAGGCCAGCCTGTTCCCCGGCATCGCTGTTCAACCTGCGCCCATCCCCGGGTGCTACAGTCCCCGCATGCTGCGCAGGCTGTCCCACTGGCTGTTGATCCTCCTGCTGATGCTGAACGGCATCGGCAGCGCCGCCGCGGGGGTTTCGATGCACCTGGACGCGCTCCAGAGCCTGCATCACGCAGCGCCCACCCGGGTGGTCGCGGACCATCACGCGCAGCACGACAGCCAGACGGGCACGGCAACCGCTTCCAAATCGGCGGATCACCCCGGCGACTGCGGCGATAACTGCTGCGGCGATGCCGACAGCTGCCAGTGCCTGTGCCTGCATCACGCCCAGGCCCTGGATCTACCGCTGCCGCACCTGCCGTCGCTTGCCGGAACGGGCCTGGTCGCCTCGCTGGCGACGCTGGGCATTCCCGCGCCGCCATTGGGCGAGGACATCCGGCCTCCCATCCGCTGACGGGGAGCCCGGCGCCGACGGCGCCGGTTGTCGTGCCCACGCCGCAAGGGTGGGCGTCAGTGCCGGTCCATCGGCCATTCGACCCCTGGAGCGTTCCATGTCCCTGTTTCCTTCCGGCAGCGGAGGCGGCCTGCCCTCGCCATCGCGCCGTCGTTTCATCCAAGGCCTCGCTGCGGCGGGCGCCGTCTCCCCCCTCGGGCTCTGGCCCAAGCCCGGCTGGGCGCTGCGATCCCCCGGGCAGCCGGAGGTGCTGGCCGGCACCGAGTTCGACCTGCGCGTCGGCGAGACGCTGGTCAACTACACCGGCAGGACGCGCCCGGCCGTCACCGTCAACGGCAGCCTGCCGGCGCCGATCCTGCGCTGGAAGGAAGGCACGACCGTGGCCCTGCGCGTGCGCAACGAGCTGCCGCGCGGCTCGATCCACGGCCCGGACACATCCGTCCATTGGCACGGCATCCTGCTGCCCGCGAACATGGACGGCGTGCCGGGGATGAGCTTCGACGGCATCCGTCCGGGCGAGAGTTACCTGTACCGCTTCCAGGTCCGGCAGTCCGGCACCTACTGGTACCACAGCCATTCCGGCTTCCAGGAACAGGGCGGCATGTACGGGCCGCTGATCATCGACCCGATCGAGCCGGAGCCGTTCGCGTTCGACCGCGACTACGTGGTGTTCCTGTCCGACTGGACCGACATGGACCCGGCCCGGCTGTTCGCCCGGCTGAAGAAGATGTCCAGCCACGACAATTACTACCAGCGGACCGTCGGCGATTTCCTGCGCGACGTCGAGCGCAAGGGCACACGGGCCACGCTGGCCGACCGCGGCGCCTGGGGCCGGATGCGGATGACGCCGACCGACCTGTCCGACGTGAACGCCCACACCTATACCTACCTGCTCAACGGCACCACCGCGCTGGGCAACTGGACCGGGTTGTTCAAGCCGGGCGAGAAGGTGCGGCTGCGCTTCATCAATGGTTCGGCGATGACCTATTTCGACGTCCGCATCCCCGGCCTGGAGATGACCGTGGTGGCGGTGGACGGCCAGTACGTGCATCCGCTCACGGTTGACGAGCTGCGGCTGGCGGCGGCGGAAACGTTCGACGTGATCGTCGAGCCGCGGGGCCAGGAGGCCTACACCATCTTCGCCCAGGACAGCGCGCGCACCGGATGGGTGTCGGCCACCCTGGCCGAGCGCGAGGGCCTGCGCGCGCCGGTGCCGGCGCTGGACCCGCGGCCGCTGCTCGGCATGGCGGACATGGGCCATGGCGGGATGGACGGCATGGCACACGCGCATGGCGCAGCTGCAGGCGGATCCAGCCATGGCGGCCACGACATGCCCGGCATGGATCACGGCGGCGCGGGCATGCAGGCGCACCCGGCCAGCGAAACCGACAACCCGCTGGTGGACATGCAGACCATGATGCCGGCCCCGAAACTGTCGGACCCGGGCATCGGCCTGCGCGACAACGGCCGCAAGGTGGCGACCTACGCCGACCTCCGCAGCACCTTCCAGGACCCGGACGGGCGCGAGCCCGGGCGCACGATCGAGCTGCACCTGACCGGCCACATGGAGAAGTTCGCGTGGTCGTTCGACGGGCTGAAGTTCGCCCAGGCCGAGCCGCTCAGGCTGACCTACGGCGAGCGGGTCCGGATCGTGCTGGTCAACGACACGATGATGAGCCACCCGATCCACCTGCATGGCTTGTGGAGCGACCTGGAAGACGAGCAAGGCAATTTCCACCTGCGCAAGCACACCATCGACATGCCGCCCGGGACGAAACGCAGCTACCGGGTGCGGGCCGATGCGCTCGGCCTCTGGGCCTACCACTGCCATCTGTTCTTCCACATGGAGTCGGGCATGTTCCGCGAAGTGCGGGTGGAGGAAGGCGCATGAACAGGCTCACGCCACTGGTCATCGGCATGGCTGCCGCACTCGCGGCCGCACCGGCACTGGCCCAGCACGCCGGCCACGACGCGGCGCCGGCCAAGGCACCGGCCTCGCAGTCGACGCCACGCACGCACGCCGCGCCGACTGCGCAGCAAGGACAGGGACAGGGCGAAGACCACTCGACGATGGACCACTCGACGATGGACCACTCGACGATGGACCACTC
>JANJSW010000270.1 GCA_024711415.1 Thermomonas sp.
CGCGCAGGACGGGGACGCTACGGGGGCCGGTTGTCGGGGGACAGCCGGCCCCCACTTTGTTTTCCGGCCGCATCGGCTTGTGCATCGATCCGGCGGGCCGGAGGCGGCAAGGCCGGCCGGATAAGGAAAGCGCCGGTGCCCGCGAGACGCGGAACAGGGGGGATCCGGAGAATCCCGCAAGGCACCGGCGGCGCTAGATTAGCGCGAACCGGCGCGATGTGACGCCACGGGTCAATCTTTTGACAATCTCCGGTTCAGGCTGTGACGGGCCGCACAAATCACATCCGGGCCGGGCGGAATCGGCCGCCTGAATGGCATGCGCTAGCATGCGCCGATGACCAGCCACGACCTGCCCCCGCCCACCATCGACGACATCTTCGATGCCGCCGCGCGCATCGCCCCGCACGCCCACGCCACCCCGGTGCTGACCTCGCGCGCGCTCGACGCGGAGGCAGGCGCGCGCCTGCATTTCAAGGCCGAGCAGCTGCAGCGCGTGGGTGCGTTCAAGTTCCGCGGCGCCTGCAACGCGGTGTTCTCGCTGGACCCGGCACAGGCCGCGCGCGGCGTGGTCACGCACTCCTCCGGCAACCACGGCGCGGCGCTGGCGCTGGCGGCGACGCTGCGCGGCATCCCCTGCCACGTGGTGGTGCCCGACGGCGCGGTGCAGGCAAAGCTGGCGGCGATCGAACACTACGGCGCGATCCTGCATCGCTGCGCGCCGACGATCGCCGCGCGCGAGGCGACCTGCGCGCAGGTGCAGGCCGATACCGGCGGCAGCATCGTGCACCCCTATACCGATCCGCGGGTGATCGCCGGCCAGGGCACCGCCGCGCTGGAACTGCTGACCGCGCAGCCCGATCTTGATGCGCTGGTGGTGCCCTTGGGCGGCGGCGGACTGGCGGCGGGCACCGCGCTGGCGATGCGCGCGCTGGCGCCGCAGTGCAGGCTGTTCCTCGCCGAACCCGCGGGCGCGGCCGACGGCGCGCGTTCGTTCGCGCGTGGCACGCTCGACATCGATTTCGTCCCCGATACCGTCTGCGACGGCCTGCGCGGCACCCTCGGCGCGATCAACTTCGACCTGCTGCGCGCCGCGACCGATGTGCAGGTGCTGACGGTGGACGATGCGCGCACCGTCGCCGCGATGCGGCTGCTGTGGACGCGCACCAAGCAGCTGGTGGAACCCTCGTCGGCGATCGCGCTGGCCGCGGTGCTGGCGCATCCGGCGCAGTTCGCGGGGCGCCGGGTCGGCATCGTGCTGTCCGGCGGCAACGTCGACCTGGACGCGCTGCCGGCGCTGCTGGCCCGCGCCGGCTGACGCTCACTCCAGCGGCAGCGGCGGTGCGTGCGCGCACGCACCGCCGGCGCGCGGCGCGGTCGCCGGCTGGCGCGGAATCCACAGGCTGAACACCACTTCGCCATCGCGGTTCTCCGCCGCCCCCTCGCCGCCGTGCGCGCGCCCGAACAGGTCGACGATGTAAAGCCCCAGCCCCAGCCCGCTGCAGGCCTGGAAGCTGCCCTTGAACGGTTCGAACAGGCGCGGCAGCAGCGCCTCGTCGATGTGCCCGCGGTTGCGCACCTGCACCTGCAGGCGGCTGCCATCGCCGCCGTCCAGCCGCAGCGACACCCGCGCGTCTTCGGCGTGGCGGACCGCGTTGCCGACCAGGTTGGACAGCACCTGGGTCATCCGGTCGACGTCGAAGCGGCCGCCCAGCGTGCCGTCGCAGGCCACCTCCACCGCCACCGCCACCTCCGGCGCCGACTGCCGGAACTCCTCGGCCACCTCGCCGGCAACCGCGCGCAGGTCTCCCTCGCGTGGCTCCAGCCGCAGCACGCCGGAACGGATCTTCGAGAAGTCGAGCAGCTGCGCGATCATCCGCGCCATCCGGTGGGCGCTGTCGAGGATGCGCCCGGCGATGCGGCTGCGGTCGGTTTCCGGCGGCATCAGTTCCAGCGATTCGGCGCACAGGCTGATCACCGACAGCGGCGTGCGCAGGTCGTGCGTCATCACCGCGATCATGGTTTCGTTGAGCGACAGCGCGCGCGCCAGGCGTTCGTTGTTCTGCCGCATCAGCTCGCGCTGGCGGGCCATCTCCACGAACACCCGCACCTTGCCGAGGATGACGTGCGGCTCCACCGGCTTGTACAGGAAGTCCACCGCGCCGCTGTCGTAGCCGCGGAACATCCGGCGCAGGTCGCGTGGCGAGGCGGTCAGGAAGATGATCGGCACCTCGCGGGTGCGGCTGGAGCCGCGCATCAGCTCGGCCAGGTCGAAGCCGTTCATCTCCGGCATGTTGACGTCGAGCAGCGCCACCGCGACGGAATGCGTCAGCAGCAGTTCCAGCGCCTGCGCGCCGGACTCGGCGGTCAGCACCGACAGGCCTTCGCCTTCCAGGATCGCGCGCATCGCCATCAGGTTCTGCGGCACATCGTCCACCACCAGCACGTTCACCGGCAGCGGCGCCGCTTCCACCTGCGAAAGATTCATCGACCCACCCCCGCCAGCTGCTCGATCATCTGTTGCAACGTGAGCACGGCATCGGCGCCGGCGGTCGCCAGCGCGGCCGCCGGCATCACCGGCATTTCCGCCTCGTCCGGGTCCTGCACCCAGACCCTGCCGCCGGCGCGCCGGACCGCGGCCGCGCCCTGCGCGCCGTCGGCGCTGGCGCCGGTCAGCACGATCGCCAGCAGCTCGTGCTGCCAGACGTGGGCGGCCGACTCGAACAATACGTCGATCGACGGCATCGAGTGCAGCGGCGGCGCGTCCACCGACAGCGCCACGTGCCCGGCATCCTCCACCATCAGATGGTAGTCCGCCGGCGCCAGCAGCACCTGGCCGGCGACGATGGGCTGCTTGTCCTCGGCTTCCATCACCGGCAACGCGACGGCCCTGTCCATGACCTCCACCAGCTGGCTGGGGCGCCCGCGCGGGAGGTGGATCACCACCAGCAGCGCGCACGGCAGCCCGGCCGGCAGCCCGGCCAGCAGTTCGCGCACCGCCAGCACGCCGCCGGCGGACGCGCCGATCACGATGGCCCTGGGTGGTGGCTGCAACAGGCTCATGCCTTCTTCCGGAACAGTTTCTGCGCCGCCACCAGCGGTTCGAACGCATCGGCGTTGGTGCCGAAGCGCAGCGATTCCCTGCTGCCCAGGCCAAGGAAGCCGCGATGCACCAGCGCTTCGCGGAACAGGCCGATGGCGCGGTCCTGCAGGCCGGCATTGAAATAGATCAACACGTTGCGGCAGGACACCAGGTGCACTTCCGAGAACACCGCGTCGGTGGCCAGGCTGTGGTCGGCGAACACCACGTGCTTGCGCAGCCGGCGGTCGAACACCGCGCGGCCGTAGGCACTTCTGTAGTGGTCAGACAGCGAGCCGGTGCCGCCGGCAGCCTGGTAGTTCTTGCTGAAGCCGATCAGGCGCCGGGTTTCGTAGGTGGCGCTTTCGGCCGCGCGCAGCGCCTGCGGATTGATGTCGGTGGCATAGACCAGGGTGCGTTCCAGCAGGCCCTCCTCGGCCAGCAGGATGGCCAGCGACCACACCTCCTCGCCGTTGCTGCAGCCGGCCACCCAGATCTTCAGCGAGGGATAGGTGCGCAGGACCGGCAGCACGTGCTCGCGCAAGGCCCGGAAATAGGCCGGGTCGCGGAACATCTCCGAAACCTGCACGGTGAAGAACGGCAGCGCCTGCGCGAACGCATCCGGTTCGTGCAGGACCAGGTGCTGCAGGTCGGCCACGCGCCGGCAGCCCAGCCGCTGCATCGCCTGGCGCACGCGCCTGCGCACGGAGGCCATGGCGTAGTCGCGGAAGTCGTGCTGGTAACGCTGGAACAGCGCCTCCAGCAGCAGCCGCACCTCGAGGTCGAACAACGCCTCCTCGTTCACGGCCGCGAGCACCACACCCGGCACAGCGACACCAGCTTGTCCACGTCGATGGGCTTGGCGATGTAGTCGTTGGCGCCGGCGTCGAAGCAGCGCTGGCGATCGTCCCGCATCACCTTGGCGGTGAGCGCGATGATCGGCAGCTCGGCCAGCCGCGGCTGCGCGCGGATCCTGCGCATCGCCTCCAGCCCATCCATCTCCGGCATCATGATGTCCATCAGCACCAGGTCGAAGCTGCGCCGGTCCAGCATCTCCAGCGCCTCGCGGCCGTTGCGCGCGATTTCCAGCCGCGCCCCCAGCGGCTCCAGCACGCTGGACAGGGCGAAGATGTTGCGCACGTCGTCTTCCACCAGCAGCACGT
>JANJSW010000281.1 GCA_024711415.1 Thermomonas sp.
CATCCGCATCGAGGACGACGTGGCCTGCACCGACGGCGAGCCGATCAACCTGACCCGCGAGGCGTTTGCGGAAGGCTGAGCGGCCGTCGCCGGAAAAATCGACGGCGCTGCCGGGCGGGCGGAGGCGCAGTCGAGCGCGCCATGAATGGCGCGCGGCCGCGAATCGCAGCCGGATGCGGAGTCTGGGCGGCGATTGCGCCCCCGCCCGGCAGTGCCGCGGAACTACTTCGCCATCAACGCTTCCACCTCGTCCGCGCTGCGCTCCAGCGCGCGGGTCAGCCCGCGTTGCCCGTCGCGGGTGACGAGCCCGTCGTCCTCGATGCGGATGCCGATGCCGCGCCACTTCGGCGCCACCGTCGCATCGTCGGGCGGGACGTACAGCCCCGGCTCGATGGTGAACACCATGCCCGGCTCCAGCAGCCGCGAGGCACCGTCGAGGCGGTATTCGCCGACATCGTGCACGTCCAGCCCCAGCCAGTGCCCGGTCTTGTGGCGGTAGAAGCGCTTGTAATCGCCGTTGGCCAGCACCGTTTCCAGCCGGCCCTGCAGCAGGCCCAGCGACAGCAGGCCTTCTGCCAGCGTCGCCACCGCGGCGTCGTGGCCGGCTTCGTAGGGCACGCCGGGGCGCGCCTGCGCCAGCGCCGCGGCCTGCGCGCGGCAGACCAGATCGTGCAACGCACGCTGCTGGCGGTCGAAGCGACCGTCCACCGGGAAGGTGCGGGTGATGTCGGCCGCGTAGCCGCGGTACTCGGCGCCGGCATCCACCAGCACCAGCTCGCCGGCGCGGGCCTTGGCGCTGTTGGCGCGGTAGTGCAGCACGCAGGCGTTGACCCCTGCGCCCACGATGCTGGCGTAAGCCGGCTGCGCACCATGCCGGCGGAACACGCATTCCAGCTCGGCCTGCAGCTCGTATTCGTGGATGCCGGCGCGGACGGCGCGCATCGCCGCGCGGTGCGCCTCCACGCTGATATCGGCGGCCTGCTGCATCAGCGCGATCTCGTCGGCCGACTTGAACAGCCGCATCTCGTCCAGCAGATGGCCGAGCTCGAGGAACTCCTGCGGCGGCTGCGCGCCCTGCCGGGCCTGCGCGCGCACGCGGCTGATCCAGCCGATCAGCTTGAGGTCGAAGTCGGCATCGCGGCCAAGGTGGTAGTGCACCCGGCGGCGGCCTTCCAGCAGGCCGGGCAGGATCTCGTCGATGTCCGACACCGGGTAGGCGTCGTCCATCCCCAGCACCTCCACCGCGCCGTCCGGGCCCAGCCGCGGGCCGTCCCAGCCTTCGCGCTCCGGATCGCGCTCGCGGCAGAACAGGATCGCCTCGCCGTGCTTGCGGCCGGGCACCAGCACCAGCACCGCGTCCGGCTCGTCGCAGCCGGTCAGGTACCAGAAGTCGGAATCCTGCCGGTACGGATAGTGGGTGTCACGGCTGCGGATGCGCTCCGGCGCGGCCGGCAGCACCAGGATCGCGCCGTCGTCGGCCGCCTGCATCAGCTGCCGGCGGCGGCGCGCCAGCGCCTTGCGCCAGTGGGCGGTGAGCGGCTGCATGACCTTCAGTGCAGGCGCTGGCGGTGCTGCATCCCCAGCGCGCAGTCGGCGTGCAGCAGCAAGACCGCCATGCGCAGGTATTCCTCGATCTCCGCCAGCGCTTCCTCGTCGCTGCCGTCGTCGGCCTCGTCGATCTGCGCGGCGCCGAGGTTGGCGAGGTCGCGCAGCGCTTCCTGCCCCTCTTCCGACATCGGCTTGCCGCCCAGGGCCAGCCCGAACCCGCCAAGGAAGGCGCGGCACCAGGCGAACAGCGCCGCGGCGCGGTCGATCGGCTTGCCGTCCTCGGGCAGCAGCAGCTGGAAACCGAACTCCGGGTCACCCAGCTGCACCGCACTCGTGGTGCGCAGGCGATCCAGCGCATCGCCCGGCTGCGGCGCCGGCAGGACCGGGTCGGCCATCACCAGCGCCGGCCAACCCGCGGCATCCACGCCGCCGGCCGCCAGCCAGCCGCACAGGGCGCCATGCAGTTCGGCCGGGCTGCTGGCCAGCGTCAGGCGGTCGGCTGCGGCTGCCACTTCGGCCCAGGCCGGCAACTCGGTTTCGCTCACGCGGGATTCTCGAATCAGGGGGATTCCGGCAGTTTAGCAACCGTACGCCGCTTGTTGCCGCCGCGCGGGCATGCATACACTTCGCCGATGGGGGACCGCGTCGTTTCGGCAAAATCAGGCCTGGTCGGCGGCGCGCTGCTGTCGCCGTTGCCTGCGTTCGCGGGCGAGCCGGGCTTGCCGGCGGGCGCCTCGCTGGCGCTGTTCCTGTCGCTGCTGGTACTGCTCCTGGCAAGGCTGGCGCTGGCCAGCCACCGCCGCCGCGAACGCGAACAGCGCGCCCACCAGCGCGAACAGGACGAACGCGCGCAGCAATGGCGGTTGTCGCTGTGGGCCTCGCACGAAGTGTTCTGGCAATACGACCTGCGCAGCCGCGAGCTGGAGGTCACCCGGGTCGCTCCGGAGGGCGACCATCGCCTGGCCATGCAGGCCAGCATCGAGCGCAATCCGAAGTTCCATGACGACGATCGCAGGGGCGTGCTGCGCCGGCTGCGCGCCTACCTGCGCGGGGAGGAGCCGGTGTTCGTGTCGGAACACCGGATGCTGGGCGAGGACGGCCGCTGGCAATGGATGCGGGTACGCGGGCGCGCCGTCGCCCACGCCGCCGATGGCCGGGCTTCGCGCATCGCCGGCACCGCGCGCAACATCGATTCGCTGCGCGAAATGGAGAACCAGCGCCAGGTCGCCGCCGAGGTGATGCGCTGCATGGCCGAATCGGTGGCGGTGCTGGACGCCGACTTCCGCTTCGTCGCGGTCAATCCCGCGTTCAGCCGGATGACCGGGTACGAGGAAGCGGAAGTGCTCGGCCGCGACACCAGCCTGCTCGACGACGACCGCCACGAACCGGCGTTCTACCAGGAGGCACGCCGGGCCATCCGCGCCCACGACGGCTGGAGCGGCGAGATGTGGCAGCGGCGCAAGGACGGCAGCGATTTCCTGTGCGCCATGCAGTGCAGCCCCCTGCGCGAACCCGCCACCCAGCGGCAGCTGTACGTGCTGGTGGCCAGCGACATCAGCGAGCGCCGCCGGATCGAGCAGGAACTGCGCTACCTGGCCAACTACGACCCGCTGACCAACCTGCCCAACCGCACCCTGCTGGCCGAACGCCTGTCGCGCGCCATCGTGCAGGCGCGGCGCCAGGGCAACCGGCTGGCGCTGCTGTTCCTCGACCTCGACAACTTCAAGGACGTCAACGACTCGCTCGGCCATGCCACCGGCGACCGGGTGCTGCGCGCCGCCTCCCAGCGGCTGCAGGAAGTCGCCGGCGCGCAGCGCACCGTCGCCCGCATCAGCGGCGACGAGTTCGCGGTGGTGCTGGAAGGTCTCGCCCATCCGTCCGAGGCGGACCACTGCGCGCAGCGCATCATCACCGCCTTCGACGCGCCGCTGCGGCTCGACGACCGCTACGAATTCACCATCTCGCCGTCGATCGGGATCAGCCTGTTCCCCGACCATGCGCAGGTGCCGACCGACCTGCTGAAACACGCGGACACCGCCATGTACAAGGCCAAGGCGCTCGGCAAGCGCGCCTTCCTGCGCTACGCGGATGCGATGGACGGCGACATCCGCCGCCGTGCCAGCCTGATCGCGGCGCTGCGCCGGGCGATCGCCCGCGACGAGCTGTCGCTGGTCTATCAACCGGAGCTGGGGCTGGCCGAGGGCCGCTACGGCGCGGTCGAGGCGCTGCTGCGCTGGCACAGCCCGGAATTCGGCAACGTCGCGCCCGACGAGTTCATTCCGCTGGCGGAGGAAAGCGGCACCATCGTGCAGATCGGCGAATGGGTGCTGCACGAGGCCTGCCGCACGCTGGCGGCATGGCACCGCGCCGGTGTCGACAGTCGACTGAAGGTGTCGGTCAACGTCTCCGCGCTGCAGCTGCTGCGCAGCGGGCTGGCGCGCGCGGTCGAAGCGGCCCTGCGCGACAGCGGCCTGGCCGCGTCGGCGCTGGAGCTGGAGCTCACCGAAAGCGTGTTGATGGCCAATGCCGAGCTGGCGCGCGAACGCCTGCACGCATTCCGCCGCCTCGGCGTGTCCATCGCCGTGGATGATTTCGGCACCGGCTACTCCTCGCTGGCCTATCTGCACCGGCTGCCGATCAACACCCTGAAGATCGACAAGGCCTTCATCGACGGCCTTGCCTCGCCCGATGACCACGAGGACGCCACCATCACCACCACCATCATCGCGATGGCCCGCGCGCTGGGCCTGCAGGTGGTGGCAGAGGGCGTGGAAACCGCGGGGCAGCTGGCATTCCTGGAACACAACGCCTGCGACATCGCGCAGGGCTACTGGATCTCGCGCCCGCTGCCCGAAGACGCCTGCCTGGACTTCCTGCTGCGCGCGCAGGCCCGCGCCGGCACGCGGCTTGACCCCGACACGGCGCCTGCCTAAGGTGCGCGGATGAGCGAACGCGACCCGCAAGCCGAACTGCACAAACTGCTGGCGCGGATCGACCTGCTCGGCGCGCGCATGCAGCGCCTGCAGGAGGAAAACCGCAGCTTGCGCCAGCAGGTCGAGCAGATGGCGTCGGAACGCGCCCAGCTGCTGTCCAAACAGGAACAGGCGCGCAGCCGGGTGGAAGCAATGATCGGGCGGCTGAAGTCGCTGGAGCAGCACACATGAGCGAGCCGGTCAGCGTCCGCATTCTCGACCGTGAATACACCGTCGGCGTCAGCGACGAGGAGCGCGCCGGGCTGGCCTCGGCGGCGCGCATGCTGGACGCGCGCATGCGCGAGCTGCGCGGTGGCAACCGGATGGTCGCGCCGGAACGGCTGGCGGTGCTGACCGCGCTGAACCTCGCGCACGAGCTGCAGCAGCAGGCGACCAGGGCCACGCCCGCCGCCGGCGGCGATGCGCTGCGCCTGATCGACGAGGCGAACCGCAAGCTGGACGCGCTGCTGGCGCAAAGCTGAACCAGCCGCTCCGCGCCGCCGCGACGCGGTTCATTGCCACCCCGAACCGCTATACTGGCCACGTCCTCTGCTGTGAGCGACGGCGTGCGCAACATTCGCCTTGTCCCTTAATGACGACCACGGGGACGCAACGGTAACCGGGAGTGCAAGTCCGCCCCGAGCGGAAAGCCCGATGGCCGCCGAGCGTTCCCACTTGAACCCCGGGTTCAAGGTCGTTTCGCATGCATCGCCACAGCGGAGACATTTCCTCCACGTCTCCCTTCCGCAGCCGGCCGTCCCCGCGTGAGCCCGCCCATCGACCGCGCCACGCTGCGCAAGACACTGCGAGAGCGCCGGCGCAGCCTTCCCCCGCAGCAGCGCATCGCAGCCGCCGAGGCACTGGCCGGACGGGTGCTGGCGCTCCCCTTCCTGCCCACCTCCGGCTACGTCGCCGGCTACTGGGCGATGGACGGCGAGATCGGCCTGCACGCCGTGCAGCTGCGCCTGCCCGCCCCACTCGTCTACTGCCTTCCCCTGCTGCACGAGGACGGCACGCTGCGCTTCGCGCCCTGGCGTGCGGGCGACCCGCTGGTCACCAACCGCTACGGCATCCCCGAACCGGACGTCACCCCTGCCGGCGCGCTGCGCGCGGAGGACATGGCGGTGCTGGTCATGCCGCTGGTCGGTTTCGATGCCGACTGCCACCGGCTGGGCATGGGTGGCGGCTGGTACGACCGCAGCCTGGCCTTCCGCCACGACCGCCCTGCCCCTCCGTGGCTGGTTGGCGCGGCGTTCGCGGCACAGCGCGTGGACGCGCTGCCGCGCGAGGCCTGGGACGTGCGCCTGGATGCGGTCTGCTGCGAAGACGCCACCCTGCTCGCCCACCCTGCCGGATAGGAGCCGCCGCATGAGCACGCGCAAGCGCTACTGGATGATGAAGTCGGAGCCCGATGCGTTCTCCATCGACGATCTCGAGCGGGTCGGCACCGAACCGTGGAACGGCGTGCGCAACTACCAGGCGCGCAACTTCATGCGCGACGGCATGCGGGTGGGCGACGGCGTGATGCTCTACCACAGCAACTGCAAGGTGCCGGGCATCACCGGCCTCGCCACCGTCGCCAGCGCCGCCTATCCTGACAGCACCCAGTTCGACCCGAAGTCGCACTACCACGACCCCAAGGCCACCCCGGAAACGCCGCGCTGGTTCCTGGTCGACGTCGCCTTCGAGCGCAAGCTCAAGCGGCTGATCCCGCTGGAAGAAATCAAGCAGCACGCCGATGCGCTGGGCGAAGGCTTCGCGCTGACCGCCAAGGGCAGCCGGCTGTCGGTGTTCCCGGTGACCGCCGCGCAGTGGAAGCTGCTGCTGTCCCTCGAATAGCGCCATCGCACGCGCCCACCGCACCCCCCTCATTCCGCAGGAACCGCCATGTCCGAAGCCAAGAAACTCGCCGCCGAAAAAGCCATCGAATACGTCGAGGACGGCATGATCGTCGGCGTCGGCACCGGCTCCACCGTCGCCTATTTCATCGACGCGCTGGCGGCGTGGAAGGACCGCATCAAGGGCACGGTGTCCAGCTCCGAACAGAGCACCGCGCGGTTGAAGTCGCACGGCATCGAGGTGATCGACCTCAACGCCGCGGGCCCCCTGTCGCTGTACGTCGACGGCGCCGACGAATGCGATCCGCGCAAGCACCTGATCAAGGGCGGCGGCGCCGCGCTCACCCGCGAGAAGATCATCGCCGAGGCCAGCGCGAAGTTCGTCTGCATCGTCGACCCGAGCAAGCAGGTGGACGTGCTCGGACGGTTCCCGCTGCCGGTGGAAGTGATCCCGATGGCGCGCAGCCTGGTGGCGCGGGAGATCGTGCGCCTGACCGGCGGCCAGCCGGTGTGGCGCGACGGCGTCACCACCGACAACGGCAACGTCATCCTCGACGTGCACAACCTGTCCATCGTCGATCCGGTGGCGATGGAGCGCGAACTCAACCAGATCCCCGGCGTGGTCGCCGTGGGCCTGTTCGCGCGCCGCCCGGCCGACGTGGTGATCGTCGGCGGGCAGCCGCCGCGGGTGCTCTGACGGCGCGCGTCAGGCGCCGTCCAGCAGCGTCCTGTCGCGCACCGCGCCCTTGTCGGCGCTGGTTGCGAGCAGGGCGTAGGCCTTCAGCGCCACGCTGACCTTGCGTGCACGCGGCAACGAAGGCTTCCAGCCCCGCGCGGCCTGCACGGCACGGCGGGCGGCGAGCTCCTCGTCCGCAACAAGCAGTTCGATGCCGCGGGCGGGGATGTCGATGCGGATGCGGTCGCCATCCTGCACCAGCGCGATCGCCCCACCCGCCGCGGCTTCCGGCGAGACGTGGCCGATCGAGAGGCCCGAGGTGCCGCCGGAGAAGCGCCCGTCGGTGAGCAGCGCGCAGGCTTTTCCGAGGCCTTTCGATTTGAGGTAGCTGGTCGGGTACAGCATTTCCTGCATGCCCGGCCCGCCCTTCGGGCCCTCGTAGCGGATCACCACCACGTCGCCGGCCTGCACCTCGTCACCGAGGATGGCGGCCACCGCCGCGTCCTGGCTCTCGTAGACGCGCGCGCGGCCCTCGAACACGTGGATGGACTCGTCCACGCCTGCGGTCTTGACCACGCAGCCATCGGCCGCGATGTTGCCGTACAGCACGGCGAGGCCACCTTCCTGCGAATACGCGTGCGCCACGTCGCGGATGCAGCCTTCGCTGCGATCCGCATCCAGCGTCGGCCAGCGGGTGGACTGGCTGAAGGCGACCTGGGTCGGGATGCCGGCCGGGCCGGCCCGGTAGAACGTGCGCACCGCTTCGTCATCGACAGAGGCGATGTCCCACTTCGCGATCGCCTCGCCCAGCGACTTCGCGTGCACGGTCGGCACGCCCGTGTGCAGCAAGCCGCCGCGTGCCAGTTCGCCGAGGATCGCCATGATCCCGCCTGCGCGATGCACGTCCTCGACGTGGTACTTCGGTGAGTTCGGCGCCACCTTTCACAGCTGCGGAATGCGCCGCGACAACCGGTCGATGTCGCGCAGGTCGAAGGCGACCTCCGCTTCCTGCGCCGCGGCGAGCAGGTGCAGGATGGTGTTGGTGGAGCCACCCATCGCGATGTCCAGCGCCATCGCGTTCTCGAACGCTTCGAAGGTGGCGATGCCGCGCGGCAGCGCGCTGGCGTCCCCGCCGCCGTACCAGCGATGGCACAACTCGACGATCAGGCGCCCCGCGCGTTTGAACAGCGCTTCACGATCGGCATGCGTTGCCAGCGTGGTGCCGTTGCCGGGCAGCGACAGGCCCAGCGCCTCGGTCAGGCAGTTCATCGAATTGGCGGTGAACATGCCGCTGCACGAGCCGCAGGTCGGGCAGGCGCTGCGCTCCACCGCCGCCACTTGTTCGTCGCTGACCGCGGCATCGGCGGCCATCACCATCGCGTCCACCAGGTCCAGCTTGCGGTCGGCCAGCGCGGTCTTGCCGGCTTCCATCGGCCCGCCGGACACGAACACCGTGGGGATGTTCAGCCGCAGCGCGGCCATCAGCATGCCGGGGGTGATCTTGTCGCAGTTGCTGATGCACACCAGCGCGTCGGCGCAGTGCGCGTTCGCCATGTACTCGACCGAATCGGCGATCACTTCGCGCGAGGGCAGCGAATACAGCATGCCGTCGTGGCCCATCGCGATGCCGTCATCCACGGCGATCGTGTTGAACTCCTTGGCGACGCCGCCGGCGAGCTCGACTTCGCGCGCGACCAGTTGGCCGAGATCCTTCAGGTGCACGTGGCCGGGCACGAACTGGGTGAAGGAATTGGCGATCGCGATGATCGGCTTGTGGAAGTCGGCATCGACCATGCCGGTGGCGCGCCACAGCGCGCGCGCGCCGGCCATGTTGCGGCCGTGGGTGGAGGTCCTGGAACGGTAGTCGGGCATCGTGGGGGATCCGTGGCGGGGTGCGGGCATTGCTGCAGGCCTTGATCCTGCTGCATTTGCGCGGTTTCGTTTGCAACTTTCCCTCATGCGAAAACGGCATGTGCGGGACAGTTGACAGACGTTGCGGAATCATGTTTACCTGAAGCCATGTTGCAGCGCCACATGCCACTGCCGATCCCGACGACCGCCTCGAAGGCGGCGTCCCTCCTCGTCCTCGTACTTATTACCTCGCCCACAGGTGCGGGACGATCCGGCGTGTAAGACAGGCAACAAACCAACGCCCGAATCGCAGAACCCCGCACCGCAAGGTGCGGGGTTTTTCGTTTTGGCCCGCGCAAAACCTCCTCGACAGGAACCACCGCAATGACCAGCAGCAAACCCCGCATCGCCATCATCGGCTACGGCAGCCAGGGCCGCGCGCATGCGCTCAACCTGCGCGACTCCGGCTTCGACGTGACCATCGGCCTGCGCCCCGGCGGCCCGACCGAATTCAAGGCGAAGGCCGACGGCTTCACCGTCAAGACCCCCGCCGAGGCGGTGAAGGGCGCGCAGATCGTCGCCGTGCTCACCCCCGACATGGTGCAGCCGCAGCTGTACGGCGAAGTCATCGAGCCGAACATGGACCAGGGCGCCTGCCTGCTGTTCGCGCACGGCTTCAACGTCCACTACGGCCAGATCACCCCGCGCGACGACCTCGACGTGGTGCTGGTCGCGCCCAAAGGTCCGGGCGCGCTGGTGCGCCGCGAATACGAGATCGGCCGCGGCGTGCCGTCCGTGTATGCGGTGCACCAGGACCGCAGCGGGCATGCCGAGCAACTGGCGATGACCTACTGCGCCGGCATCGGCGGCGCGCGCCAGAACGCCATCAAGACCACCTTCAAGGAGGAAACCGAAACCGACCTGTTCGGCGAGCAGGCGGTGCTGTGCGGCGGCGCCACGCGGCTGGTGCAGGCGGGTTGGGAAACGCTGGTCGAAGCCGGCTACCAGCCCGAGGTCGCCTACTACGAATGCCTGCACGAACTGAAGCTGATCGTCGACCTGTTCTACGAAGGCGGCATCACCCGCATGCACGAATTCATCAGCGAGACCGCGCAGTACGGCGCGCTGACCCGCGGCGACTACGTGGTGGACGCCAATACCCGCGCGCAGATGAAGAAGGTGCTGGCGGAAATCCAGGACGGCACTTTCGCCCGCCAGTGGATCGCCGAATACGCCGCCGGCAATGCCAACTACAAGGCGCTGAAGCAGGCCGACCTGGAGCATCCGATCGAGGCCACCGGCAGGAAGCTGCGCGCCAACATGCAGTGGCTGGCCAACGCGCCGCAGCCGGCTGCCAAGCAAGCCGAGGCCGCGTGATGAACGGCGCCCGCTGGCTGGCGCAGGCGTTGGTGGCCGAAGGCGTCGACACGCTGTTCGGCTATCCGGGCGGCGCGATCATGCCGTTCTACGACGCCCTGCACGACACCCCGCAGCTGCGCCACGTGCTGCCCCGCCACGAGCAGGGCGCGGCGTTCGCGGCGAACGGGTATGCGCGGGCCAGCGGGCGCGTCGGCGTATGCGTGGCCACCTCCGGCCCCGGCGCCTCCAACCTGGTCACCGGGATCGCGGATGCGATGCTGGACTCGGTGCCGATGGTGGTCATCACCGGACAGGTGCCCACCCACCTGATGGGCACGGACGCGTTCCAGGAGCTGGACGTGTTCGGGATGACCATGCCGATGGTGAAGCACAGCTTCATCGCCCGGCGCGTCGAGGACCTGCCGCTGATGGTGGGGGAGGCGTTCCGGCTGGCGCGCAGCGGTCGCCCCGGCCCGGTGCTGATCGACCTGCCGAAGGACGTGCAGGTCGCCGATGCCGCGCACCTGCCGCCGCATGTGTCGTCCGGTACGGACGCCCCGGAAGCGCCCAAGGACGCCTCCCTGCACGAAGCGCTGGCGCTGATCGCGCAGGCGCAGCGGCCGGTGCTGTACGGCGGCGGTGGGATCGTGGCGGGCGATGCCGTGCAGGCGTTCCGCACCTTCGTCGATGCGACCCAGATCCCGGCCGTGCTGACCCTGAAGGGCCTCGGCGCACTGCCGACGCAGCACCCGCTCAACCTCGGCATGCTGGGCATGCACGGCAGCCGCGCCGCCAACCTGGCGGTGCAGGAAGCCGACCTGCTGGTGGTGGTGGGCGCGCGCTTCGACGACCGCGCCACCGGCAAGCTGGCCGAATTCGCGCCGCATGCGCGCGTCGTCCACATGGACATCGACGCCTGCGAGATCGGCAAACTGCGCCACGCGGATGCCGGCGTGCGCGGCGACATCGTCACCACGTTGACCAAGCTGACCCTCCCCTGCGCCGCCCACCTGCACGGCCGCCACGGCGCCGCGCGCAAGGCCTGGCGCGCGCAGTGCCGGCAGCGCGCGCAGCAGTTCGCCCCGCGCTATGACGCGCCCGGCAGCGGCGTGTACGCGCCCGCGCTGCTGAAGCGGCTGTCGGAGCTGGCGCCGGATGCCACCGTGGCCTGCGACGTCGGCCAGCACCAGATGTGGGTGGCGCAGCACTGGCGGCTGGACCATCCGCGCAAGCACCTGACCTCCGGCGGCCTCGGCGCGATGGGCTTCGGCCTGCCGGCGGCGCTGGGGGCGCAGGAAGCCCATCCCGATGCGCGCGTGGTCTGCGTCAGCGGCGACGGCTCGATCATGATGAACATCCAGGAACTGGCGACGCTGAAGCGCTACCGCTCGCCGGTGAAGATCGTGCTGCTGGACAACCAGGCGCTGGGCATGGTCCGGCAGTGGCAGGAACTGTTCTTCGACCGGCGCTATTCCGAGATCGACCTGTCCGACAACCCGGACTTCGCCGCGGTCGCCGCCGCCTTCGGCATCACCGCCCTGCACGTGGACCGCGCCGACGGCGTCGATGCCGCGCTGCAGGCGCTGCTGGATGCCGACGGCCCGGCCTTGCTGCACGTGGCCATCGACACCGCCGCCAATGTCTGGCCGCTGGTACCGCCCAACCGCAACAACGCGCAGATGCTCGATCCCGCCGTCGACGACGCGGTCGTCGCGCCCGCCCGAACCGCCACGGAGACGCCCCATGCGCTACCAGCTTGATCTCACCCTGCGCCGCGCCGAGGGCGCGCTGGCCCGCGTGCTGGGCACCGCCGAGCGCCGCGGCTTCCAGCCCGTCAGCGTCGATGGCGAAACCCAGGACGACGGCGACCGCTGGCACCTGCGCATGACCGTGGAAGGCAGCCGCGAACCGGAAAGCCTGCGGCACCAGCTGGCCGGGCTGTACGACTGCCTGGCGGTGGACGTACGCGAAGCATGAACACGGATGCGGCCACGCCTCGCGCACCCACCGCCAGCGACGTGCTGGCCGCGCAGGCGCGGCTGCGCCGCTACCTCGGGCCGACGCCGCTGCACTACGCCGAGCGCTCCGGCTGCTGGCTGAAGCTGGAAAACCTGCAGCGCACCGGCTCGTACAAGGTGCGTGGCGCCATGAACGCGCTGCTGGCGGCGCGCGAGCGCGGCGACATCCGGCCCACCATCGCCGCCTCCGCCGGCAACCACGCGCAGGGCCTGGCCTGGGCCGCCTACCGGCTGGGCATGCAGGCGATCACGGTGATGCCGAAAACCGCGCCGGCCACCAAGATCGCCGGCGTCGCCCACTGGGGCGCCACGGTGCGCCTGCACGGCGACAGCTACGACGAAGCCAGGGCCTTCGCCGCCGAGCTGGCCGCGCAGCATGGCTACCGGCTGCTGTCCGCCTTCGACGACCCCGA
>JANJSW010000284.1 GCA_024711415.1 Thermomonas sp.
AACTTCAAGGGCCAGGACCAGCAGAAGCTGGTGGGCTCGCTGTCCGGCGGCGAGCGCGGCCGCCTGCACATGGCCAAGACCCTCCTGCAGGGCGGCAACGTGCTGCTGCTCGACGAACCGTCCAACGACCTCGACATCGAGACCCTGCGTGCGCTTGAAGACGCGCTGCTGGAGTTCCCCGGCAACACCTTCGTGATCAGCCACGACCGCTGGTTCCTGGACCGCATCGCCACCCACATCCTCGCCTTCGAAGGCGACTCGCACGTGGAGTTCTTCCAGGGCAACTACCGCGAGTACGAGGAAGACAAGAAGCGCCGCCTGGGCGACGACGCCGGCCCGAAGCGGCTGCGGTTCAAGGCGCTGAAGTGACACCTTGGACGCCCACGGCAACGTGGGCGTCCTTGCATGCAGGAGGAGGACACCATGGGCTTCATCGACAAACTGCGCGCCCGCTGGCGCAACGCCGACACCCTGCTCTGCGTCGGCCTCGATCCCGATCCGGCGAAGTTCCCGGACCGCTTCGTCGACGATCCGGACGCGCTGTTCGCCTTCTGCCGCGACATCGCCGATGCCACCGCGGAGTACGCCTGCGCGTTCAAGCCGCAGATCGCCTACTTCGCCGCCCACAACGACGGCGAGGCGCAGCTGCAGCGACTGATCGCCCACCTCAACGGCGCGCACCCGGACGTGCCGGTGATCCTCGACGCCAAGCGCGGCGATATCGGCAGCACCGCGCAGCAGTACGCCTGCGAAGCGTTCGAGCGTTTCGGTGCGGATGCGGTGACGCTGAACCCGTACATGGGGCTCGACTCCGCCGAGCCGTTCCTGCAGTACAACGACCGCGGCTGCGTGTTCCTCTGCCACACCTCCAACCCCGGCGCGCGCGACTTCCAGGAGCTGCTGGTGGACGGCGCGCCGCTGTACCAGCACATCGCCCGCACCATCGCCGGTGAGTGGAACGGCGACGGCAACTGCGCGCTGGTGGTGGGTGCGACCTTCCCGGAAGAGCTCGCCGTGATCCGCGGGATCGTAGGCGACATGCCGCTGCTGATCCCCGGCGTGGGCGCGCAGGGCGGCGACGTCGAGGCGGTGGTGCGCAACGGCAGGACCGCGGACGGTACCGGGCTGATGATCAACTCCTCGCGCGGCATCCTGTATGCCTCGCGCGGTGAAGGCTATGCCGAAGCGGCGGCCGATGCGGCAAGGTCGCTGCGCGACGAGATCAACCGCTACCGCTGACCGCTATCGCGCCAGCGGCATGAAAGCGGGCGCGATCAGCGGCGCAGCGCCGCGCGCAGCGCCGCCAGCGGGAAGCGCCCCCAGATCATCGCGAACACCGCAGCGCGGGTGAGGCGCCCGCGCCGGGTGGCCTCGAACCTGCGGAAGTACCGCCACAGGCCGCGGTGCTTGTGCCATTCGACGAACAGCGGCCGCGCGCGCGACGATACCCCGCGCACGTGCAGGACCTCGACCTCGTTGGCGATGGCGACCACGCCACCGGACTGGCGGGCGCGGCGGCACAGGTCCAGGTCTTCGGCGTGCAGGCGATAGCCCTCGTCGAAGCCGCCGATGCGCGCGAACAGCGCCCGCGGCAGCAGCATCAGCGCTCCCGATATCGCATCCACCTGCTGCAGCGGCCTGGCCGGATCCCGCTGGATGGACAGTTCGCGGGCGCCGCGGGAACGCAGCATCGCGGCGAAGTCCGGATCGCGCCGGCGCGCGGCAGCATCCAGCGCGCCGTCCTCGCCGCGCAGCACGCCGCCCACCAGCGCATCGCCCAGGGTGAGGGCGGCACCACGCAACCGTGCCAGCGTGTCCGCTTCGATGAAACAGTCGGGATTGACGAAGGCCAGCCACGGCGCGGTGCTGGCCGCCGCACCCTGGTTGCAGGCCACCGCGAAGCCGGGGTTGTCCGGGTTGGCGATGAAGCGCAGGCGCGGATCGGCCAGCGCGTGGCGCTGCACGAGGTCGATGCTTGCATCTCGCGAGGCATTGTCGACGACCCGGATCTCCTCCACGTCCTGCGCCGCGCGCAGCCGCGACAGGCACTCGTCCAGGGTCTCCTCGCTGTCGTAGGCGACCACGACGACGGCGATGCCGGCATCGCTCACGACGCCCCCGCGAACAGGTCGGCCTGCGGCGGCAGGCGCGCCAGATGCGCGAGTTCCTCGCCCAACCGGGCCCGCAACGCGCGCTGCGGGTCGTCCATCAGGCAGTGTGCGATGCGTGCGTGCCAGGCTGGCCAGCGCGCGCACAGTGCGTCCATGTCGCCCTCGCGCGGCGCGCCTTCGGCGGCGCGCAGGACGAAGGCGGTTTCGCACAGCACGTTGCGCCCGCCCAGTCCGGCCATGCGCAGGCTCAGGTCGATCAAGGCCGCATACCAGGAACGATAGCTGGCGGCGTCCAGCCCGCCTGCCTGCACGCGGGCGCGGCCGCGCAGCAGCACCGCATGGCCCACCGCGGCCGGCAGATCGGGATGCATCGGCGGCAGCAGCGCGCAGGCCTGGGCCAGCAGCGACGGCGGGTATTCCAGTGCGGTGATCTCGCCGATCCGCGGCCACGCGGCCGCCTCGCCGGCATTGCTCCACGGGGTGGCGCTGGCGATCGCCGGATCGCGCGCCAGGCACTCGGCCAGCCGCTCCAGCCAGCCTGGTGCCGGCGCCGCGTCGCTGGCCAGCACCGCCACGTCGGCGTCGGCGCAGGCGCGCAGCGCCTCGTCCATGTGCGCTGCTTCGCCCAGTGGCGCGGCGCGGCGGGTATGCGCGGCCTGCAGGCGGGTGCGCGCCAGCCAGCCTTCGATGAGGGCGACGCCGCGCGGCCCGGCCTGGGCGTTGTCCGCCAGCCACACCCGCGTGCCCGCAGGCGTGCCGGCATCGAGTGCCGCCAGGCAGGCGTCGAGTGCGTCCTCGTCGGTGCCCACCGGCACCAGCACGATCGGCAGGGCGGGATCGCTGCGGCTCACTTCTTCGGCTTGTAGATCGGTTCCAGCGCGCGGAAGCGGCTGCCGTATTCGTCGGTCAGCGCGCGCGCTTCCTGCGGGCTGCGCACCACCGTGGGCGTGATCAGCACCACCAGTTCGTCGCGGTTCTTGCTCTTGCCCTGCGTGCCGAACAGGCCACCCAGCACCGGGATGCGGCTGAGCCCCGGCACGCCGCTGGAGTTGCTCCCGCTGCCTTCGCTGATCAGGCCGGCCAGCACCACGGTTTCGCCGCTGGTCGCCACCGCGCTGGTGGTGACCTTGCTGGTGTCGATGCGGACGTTGCCGAACCTGTCGGCGATCCCGGTGGGCTTGCTGACTTCCTGCACGATGTCGAGGAAGACCATGCCGTCGCGGCTGATGCGCGGGCGCACCTTCAGGATGATGCCGGTGTCGAGGTACTGCACCTGGCTGTAGGTGCCGGTGTCGCCGCCGGTCTGCGGATTGAAGCTGACCGAGGCCACCGGGATCTTCTGGCCGACGTTGAGCACCGCCTCGCGGTTGTTCTGCGCCATCACCGACGGCGACGACAGGGTGCGCACGTCGGTGACGTTGTCCAGCGCCTGCACGATGGCCGCGGCGCTGCTGCCGAGGAAGGTCCAGCTGAGCAGGTTGCCCGCGCCGCTGGGCAGCGCGCTGACGCTGCCGGCATGCGTGCCCCAGCTGTTGCGGCCGGTGGGAAGCGGCAGCCCCTTGTCCGCCACCGCCTGGTCGAAGAACCAGCTCACCCCGTACTGCAGCTCGCCCTTCAGCGCCACGCTCAGCACCTGCGCCTCGATGTGCACCTGCATCGGCATCACGTCCAGGCGTTCGATCACCTGGCGGATCGACTTCCACTGCGCCGGGCTGGCGCGGACCAGCAGCGAATTGGTGTCCTCCACCGCCGACACGCCCACTTCGCTGCCGTCGATCTTCAGGGTCACTCGGCCATTGCCGCTGCCGGCCTGCGGCAGGCTGGCGCCTTCACCGAGACCGCCAGCCTCGCCGCCCGTGCGGCCACCGGCGTCGTCACCGCGATCGCGCAGCTCGCCGGCCTGCAGCCCCGGCATCAGCGCGGGCTCGCCGCGGCCGCCGGCCGCGGAACCGCCGAACACCTCGCCCAGCCGGTCGGCCAGATCGCGCGCCTTGATGTACTTCAGCTCGTAGGCGAACAGCCTGCCGTCGCCGCTGCCGCCTTCGATGCGGTCGATCCACTGGCGGATCTCATCGAGGTGGACGGGCTGGGCGGTGATCACCATCACCGCGTTGGTGGATTCCAGCGGCATGAAGCGGAACATGCCGGCGACGGGGGTGTTGGCCTGCGCGCCGAACACCCGCTCCAGGTCCTGCACCACGTCGCTGGCGCGGCCGGACTGCAGCGGGAACACACCCACCGACATGCTCGCCATCCAGTCGACGTCGAACACCTGGATGGTGCGCAGGTAGTTCTCCAGCTCGGCGCGGGTGCCGGCGACCGTGATCAGGTTGCGCGCACCGTCGATGCTGACGATCGAGCCCTGCCGCGCGTACGGCTTGAGGATCTTTTCCATCTCCAGCGCGGAGACGTGGCGCAGCGGCACCACCCGCGACTCGAAGCCGCGCGCCAGCGACGGTGAACCGGTCCGCGGCACCACCCCGCTCTGCAGCGCCTGGTCGGCCGGGACGATGTTGTAGCGGCCGTCGCTGTAGACCATGCGCGCGCCGTTCTGCGCCAGCACCTGGTCCAGCAGGCCCAGCGCGCCGGCCGCGCC
>JANJSW010000331.1 GCA_024711415.1 Thermomonas sp.
AGTACTACCGCGTCTGAGCGGCAGCACGATGATGGCGTGCGGTGTTTGCGAACCGGCTGAGATCGGGCGGGCCGTGTGACTGCGGGTTAGCGCAACCGGATCAGCAGCCTGCCCACATCGTCGCGATCCGCGTCGGGCAGCCCGGCCGCCTGCGCAAACTCCGGCCAGCGCGCGATGGCGGCATCCACTTGATCCATCAGTGTCGACGGGTTGGGGATGCTGAAGCGCGCGGCGACCTCGTGCAGGTCGTCGGCGGTGATGTCGTCGAACTTGCCGGCCACGCTCATCAGGTGGTGCTGCGTCCATTCGCCGGCAGGGTTGTAGGCGTGGGTCACGTCGTAGGCGGGCGCCAGCGCCCACGCGCCGCCTTCGCGCAGCAGGAAGGCGAAGTTCTTGGTGTGGTCGTCATGGTTCTTGCCGGCGACGTTGAACGCCATGCGCAGGAACAGTTGCTCCATGTCGCGCCCGGGCAGATCCAGGCCGTGGGCGGTGATGAACAGGGATTCGTAGGCGTGGGTGCGCCGCTGCTTGTGGCTCATGTGCTGCAGTGCGGCCAGCGTCTGCATGTGGATCTTGCGGTTGCCGTCGCGGTCGAACCGGCGGGTCATGAAGTGCGCGCGGCCATTTTCCTCCAGCAACCGGCACTCGCTCATGGCGATGCCGGCGGCGGTGGCCATCAGGTGGTAGGCGTATTCGCGCCGTCCGTAGCACTGGCTCTGGCCCAGCTCCTGGTCCGCGCCCATCCCATCGAACTTCAGCAGCCAGTGCTCGAAGCCCGGCGCAGCGTCGAACTGGCCGCTGCGCAGCTCATCGGTGGCGGGGTTCCAGGCCACCACCGCCTTGGCCCGCGCGCCGCCGGCGGAGGTTCCCACGCGGATGATGCTGGCCAGCGCCGCCTGCGCCTCCGGGTCCCCGGCCAGGCCGCCGTGGACCGCTTTGCGTGCCACCTCCACCAGCGCTTTCATCTCGATCGGGGCTGCCGTCTCGGTGTTGCCGCCGCGGGTGGGGCGGAACTCCAGCGCGCCCATCCCGCGCCGGCCCATGTAGGCCAGCCGGTCCAGGGCGGTCACTTCCTCCGGCCGGATGCCGTGGCTGGCCATCCAGCCGTTGATCAGCTGGTTGCCGAAATCGTCGGGCAATGCGTCGGCAAGCAGGCCGGGCAGGCGATGGAAGGCGTCTGGGTCCAGCGCGGGAAAGGCGAAGCGGCCATCGGCCCGATCCAGCGGCAGCATGAAAGGCGAAAGTGCGATGCCGGTGCGGCGCCAGCTGTCGGCGTACTCGAACACGTAGGCGCCCAAGCGCGGGTCCTGCGCCACGGCACCGACCTGCTTGCCCCAGATCCGCACCTCGATGACGTCGACGTGCTTCATGCGCAGTCAGTGGCGGGTGCCGCGCTTGGGCGCGCGGTTGCCGGCGAGCAGGGCCATCGGGCTGATCGTGGGTTGTGGCGCCAGCGCGTCCAGGCTGGCCAGCGCACCGAGAGCCTTGAGCACGCGGATCAGGGTGATCAGGGAGGAACCTTCTCCGCTCTCCAGTCCGCGCAGGGCACGCGGCGAGACGCCGGCCCGGCTGGCCAAGCCGGCCTGGGTCAACCGCTGGCCGAGCCGGAGCTGGCGCAGCCGCGCGCCAAGATCCGATTGGATCTCTTCGGGCGTCTGGAATGCTGGGGTAGCCATGGGGCGGATTCCTGCCTCTACGGCGGCCGGGGCCATCGTTGATGGCAGGATAACGCCAAAAACAAGAATTTCCAATAAAGGCAGAATTCGGCCCACTAAACCATTAAATGATTCTAATAGGCAAAAAGGTGCCTTTTATTATGATTCCTGCTTCTCGAGAGGACTGCAGCCGACTATGGGATGTCTGTTGGCTAGCGACCGGCATCGCTGCGGTGTGCCCGGAAAAGGAGTGTTTCTGATAGCACACATTTTTGCGGGTTTGTGTATCATCTGAAACAATATTTGATCTGGTGGCCATATGACCCCCAAAGCAAAAGCCGAGGATTTCCCGCAGTTGGAGCAGGCGCGCCAACTTGGCGCAGCGTTGCGGGCGCAGCGCAAGGCGCAGGGTATCAACATGACTTCTGCCGCTGAGGCGGCGGGCATTTCAAGGGTCACTTGGTATCGGTTGGAAAAGGGCGAGCCGGGCGTGTCCTGGGGGGCATTGCTGGCGGCGGCGCGTGTGATCGGCAAGGAACTGCGATTGTCCGATGCAGGCAAGGCGGTCCCGGCGGCGGACGCCTTGGCCATGGGCGCGTTGCCGCTGGAGATCCCGCTGTCCGAATTCCCGGCGTTGCGCCGCTTGGCGTGGCAGGTGGGCGAACGGGTAGCGACGTTGACGCCCAGGGAGGCGGCGGGAATGTATGCACGCAACGCGCGCCATCTGGACAAGTTGGCGCTGGACGAGCGTGAAAAAATGCTGATGCGGGCGCTGCGGCGGGTGTTTGGTGCGGATGTGCCGGATGTTTGAGCGAGCACATCATCGCCACATCGCGCAGGTGCTGGCATCGCTGGACGCGGAACTGCTGCGTGGACGGCAGTGCTGGTTTGGCGGTGGGACGGCGATCTCCCTGCGGATGGGCGAGTACCGCGAGTCGATTGATATCGACTTCCTGGTATCCGATCTCCAAGGGTATCGCGAGCTGCGTCAACGCTTGCGGGGTGCCCGGACCCTTGCGCCATTGTCGAGGGCCGGGATCACGCCGTTGCCCTTGGCCAACGAGTGGCGGGTGGATCAGTACGGATTGCGTGGTTTCGTGGAGGTGGGGCCGCGACCGATCAAGTTCGAGATCATCAATGAAGCGCGCATTCCGCTGCAGCGGCCTACGAAAAAAGACGTGGTCTGCGGCGTTTCCATGCTTTCCGCGCCTGATCTCGCGGCTTGCAAGTTACTCGCCAATGCCGACCGCTGGCGCGATGACAGTGTATTCGCCCGTGACGTCATCGACCTGGCGTACCTGGACCTGCCGCCGCGCCGGTTGGCGCCCGGCTTGCGCAAGGCGACAACGGCGTATGGTCCAGATGTGGTGCGAGACATGCTGCGCGCAGTCGCGGCGCTGCAAGGGCGCCAAGGCTGGCTGGCGCGTTGCGTTGCGGCGCTTTCCATTGCGGAGCCTGCTGCCCGCGTGATGCAGCGCTTGCGCGCGCTGGATCGCCGCTTGCGTGCGGCCGAGCCCCTGGCGAACGACGCCTGAGCAAAGCGCGCAGTGCGCCAAAGCCAATGGCCGCGGCGGGCGCCGCGACCCCAGGCAACCCAAGTCCCTCAGCCCGCCTTGACCGGATCGCGCAGTTCCTTGCGCAGGATCTTGCCGACGTTGCTCTTGGGCAGTTCGTTGCGGAACTCGACCAGCTTCGGGCGCTTGTAGCCGGTGAGGTTCTCGTGGCAGAACGCCTTCACCTGTTCGGCGGTGAGCGCGGGGTCCTTCTTGACGATGAACACCTTCACCGTTTCCCCGGAGTGCTCGTCGGGGACGCCGACGGCGGCGACTTCCAGCACGCCGGGCATCATCGCGATCACGTCTTCCACTTCGTTCGGATAGACGTTGAAGACGGACACCAGGATCATGTCCTTCTTGCGGTCGTCGATGTAGAAGTAGCCGTGTTCGT
>JANJSW010000336.1 GCA_024711415.1 Thermomonas sp.
GTGGGCAGCCGCGAATTCACCGAGCCCGGCTTCAATCGCGCGGTCGATGCGCGCCGCCCCGTCGGCTCGCTGCTGAAGCCGTTCGTCGACCTGCTGGCGCTGGCGCAGCCGGAGAAGTGGTCGCTGGCCAGCATCATCAGCGATGCGCCGGTGACCGTCGGCCTCGGCCGCGGGCGCAACTGGAAGCCCGGCAATTCCGATGGCCGCAGCCACGGCAACGTGCGCCTGATGGACGCGCTGGCGCAGAGCTACAACCAAGCCACGGTGCGGCTGGGCATGGAGGTGCAGCCGCAGCGGCTGGCGGCGCTGATCCGTACCCTGGCCGGGATCGAATCCGAAGCGCAGCCTTCGTTGATCCTCGGCGCGGTCGACCAGAGCCCGTACGCGATGGCCCAGCTGTACCAGTTCCTCGCTTCCAGTGGCGAGATCCAGCCGCTGCATGCGGTGCGTGGCGTGCTGGATCCGCAGGGGCGCACCATCAAGCGCTACGACAGCGAGGCCCCGCCGGCGCAGAAGGGCGATGCGGTGGCGGCACGGCTGGTCGGCAATGCGCTGCAGTACGCGGTGACCTCGGGCACCGGCCATGCGCTGGTGCGCGACGGCCTCGGCCGGCTGTCCGCGGCCGGCAAGACCGGCACCAGCAACGACGGTCGCGACAGCTGGTTCGCCGGCTATACCGGCGACCACCTGGCGGTGGTCTGGGTGGGCAACGACCAGAACCAGTCCACCGGCCTGTACGGCGCCACCGGCGCCATGCGGGTATGGTCCGACATGTTCGCGCGCCTGCCCAGCGCGCCGCTGCGGCTGTCCAGCGAAGGCGTCGACTGGCGCTGGGTGCTGGACGGGCAGAGCACCGATGGCGACTGTCCCGGTGCGCGCCATCTGCCGTTCGTGGCCGGCTACGCGCCGCCCTACCAGCCTTGCCCGTACGTGCCGCCGCCGGAGCTGGACGAATTCGGCAACCCGCTGCCGCCCGCGGACGGATCGCAGAACCCGCTGGAGCGCGCCGGCCAGGCGATCCGTGATTTCTTCGGCGGCGGCGACCCGGCCAAGCAGCTGCCGCCCGCCGACGCGCCGGCGCCGCGCCCGGTGCAGTGAGCCCGATGGCGGCCACCGACACGCGGCTGGGCCGGGCCGTGCGCGAGGCGCTGGGTGAAGGATCGGCGCTGGCGCAGGCGCTGCCCGGCTTCCGCCCGCGCCCGGCGCAGCAGCGGCTGGCGGTGGCGGTGGCGGAAACCTTCGAGCGCCGCGAGGTGCTGCTGGCCGAGGCCGGCACCGGCACCGGCAAGACCTACGCCTACCTGGTGCCGGCGCTGCTGTCGGGGATGAAGACCATCGTCAGCACCGGCACCCGCGCGCTGCAGGACCAGCTCTACCTGCGCGATTTGCCGCGGGTGCGCGACGCGCTCGGCATCGGCCTGAAGACCGCGCTGCTGAAGGGGCGCGCCAATTATCTGTGCCGCTACCGGATGGAGCAGGCCAAGGGCGAGCCGCGCTTCACCTCGCGGGAGCAGATCAGCCAGTTCCAGCGCGTGGTCGCCTGGAGCGGGCGCACCCGCAGCGGCGACATGGCGGAGCTGGAATCGCTGGCGGAGGATTCGCCGCTGCTGCCGCTGGTCACCTCCACCGCCGACAACTGCCTGGGCACCGAATGCCCGTTCTGGAGCGACTGCTTCGTGGTGCAGGCGCGCCAGCGCGCGCAGGCGGCCGACCTGGTGGTGGTCAACCACCACCTGCTGCTGGCCGACCTGGCGCTGAAACAGGAAGGCTTCGGCGAAATCCTGCCGGGCGCGCAGGCGTTCATCGTCGACGAGGCCCACCAGCTGCCGGAGCTGGCTGCGCAGTTCTTCGGCGAAGGACTGGGCGCGCGCCCGCTGGTGGAACTGGCGCGCGACGCGGTGTCCGAGTGCAAGGACGTGCCGGGTGCACTGGCCGCGGTGCAGGAACCGGCGCGCGCGCTGGAAGCCGCTACCCGCGCGCTGCGTGTGGCGATGGACAACCTGCCGCTGCGCGGCACCGCCTGGCGTGCGCTGGACGAAGTGGACATCGAACCCGCGCTCCATGCGCTGGTGCAGTCGCTGGCGATCCTGCGCGACGTGGTGGCGCCGCTGCGCGAGGCTGCGCCGGGCTTCGACGCCTGCCATGCGCGCGCGCAGGACCAGCTGGGCCGGCTGCAGCGCTGGCTGGGCGAGGAGGGCGAAACGGGGTCAGGTTCATTTTCCGGGACGGTTTTTTGCGATGCCAAGCAAACGGCATCGGAAAGTGAACCTGACCCCGTTTCGGACCCCGTTTCGGTGCACTGGTACGAGCTCACCCCGCGCGGCTTCCGCCTGCAGCGCACCCCGCTGGACGTGGCCGCGCCGCTGCGCGCCCACCGCGAGGCGTCGAACGCGGCTTGGGTGTTCACCTCCGCCACGCTGGCGGTGGCCGGACGCTTCGACCACGTCGCCCAGCGCCTTGGCGTCGAACACGCCCGCGAGCTGCTCGAACCCAGCCCATTCGACTGGGACCGGCAGGCGCTGTGCTACCTGCCGAAGGGCCTGCCGGAGCCGTCCTCGCGCGACTTCGGGATGGCCCTGCTGGACGCGCTGCGCCCGGTGCTGGAGGCCTCCGGCGGCCGCGCGTTCCTGTTGTTCGCCTCGCACCGCGCGCTGCGCGAGGCCGCCGAGGCGCTGCAGGGCGGCCCGTGGCCGCTGTTCGTGCAGGGCAGCGAGCCGCGCCACGTGCTGCTGCAGCGCTTCCGCGAATCCGGCAACGGCGTGCTGCTGGGCACCGCCAGCTTCCGCGAGGGCGTCGACGTGGCCGGCGATGCACTCTCGGTGGTGGTCATCGACAAACTGCCGTTCGCCGCACCGGACGACCCGGTGTTCGAGGCGCGGCTGGACGCGATCCGCCGCGCCGGCGGCAATCCGTTCCGCGATGAGCAGTTGCCGCAGGCGGTGATCGCGCTCAAGCAGGGCGCCGGCCGGCTGATCCGCACCGAGACCGACCGCGGCGTGCTGGTGCTGTGCGATCCGCGCCTGCTGGGGAAAACCTACGGCCGCACCTTCCTCGAGTCGTTGCCGCCGCTGCCCATCACCCGCGAAGTGAAGGATGTGCAGGCGTTCTTCGCGGATAATTGAACGATGAGACTGCTTGCTTTCGAAACCTCCACCGAGGCCTGCTCGGTCGCCGTGTACGTCGATGGGCGGGTGCTCGAGCGCTTCGAGATCGCCCCGCGCCGGCACACCGAGCTGGCGCTGCCGTGGGCGCAGGCGCTGCTGGCCGAGGCCGGCGTGGCGCGTTCGCAGCTGGATGCCGTGGCGGTGGGCCGCGGCCCCGGTGCGTTCACCGGCGTGCGCCTGGCCATCGCCATCGCCCAAGGGATCGCGCTGGGGCTGGACCTGCCGGTGATCCCGGTTTCCACCCTTGCCGCGCTGGCGATGCGGGCCGGTGGCGAGCGTCGCCTTGCCGCCATCGACGCGCGCATGGGCGAGGTCTATCTCGGCGCGTTCGCGCGTGAAGCCGACGGTGGCCTGCGCGCCCTGTCCGACGAAGTCGTGGTGGCGCCGGATGCCGCCGCGCTGCCGGACGGTAGCGGCTGGAGCGGCGCCGGCACCGGCTTCGCCGCGGCCGATGGTGCGCTCCGGGCGAGGTTCGGGGATCGGCTGGTCGCCCTGGAGGCAGCCGCCCTGCCGCATGCCGCGGACGTCGCTGCACTGGCCGCGCTCGCCTTCGCCCGCGGCGAAGCGCTGGCGCCGGAACGGATCGAGCCGGCCTACCTGCGCAACAACGTCGCCCTCACCATCGCCGAGCGCGCGGCGCAGGGCATTACGCGCTGAAGAGCGCCGGCATTGCCGCCGCATGGTTGTCATCCGCCGTCGCTAGTCTGCAGCCCTCGCATTCTCGGAGGTGATGCATGGCGGGTGGAAGTTGGCTTCTGGCCGGGCTTTTGGCGGTGTCCCCGACCATCGCCGCGCAAACGGATTTCCAGGGATACGCGATGGAAACGGACGGTGCGGCGGAGGCCCCCCGGTTGCTGCGGGTGCTGGGCAAGCGCTACGGGATCCCGGGGACGCCGGCGCAGGTCGTCGGCCGGGCGCAGGCCTGTCTGTCGCGCGCGGACAGTGGCGCCGGCGTGATTTCGGTCGATCCCGGCGGCGGGCGCCTGGTCGCGATCGGGCGTGTCCCTTATCGCCAGCAGGCGCTGGGTGGGGTGGTCAGGGGCCGGCTCACGCTGGAGGCGCGCGATGGCGGATTCGGCGTCGTGGTCAGCGACCTTGCCATTGCGTCCGATGCCGCTGCCGATCCGATGGACCTGGTGTTCTTGCCGCTCGTGCAGGATCGCGATTCGGCCTGGGAGCCGGCGCTGGCCGCACTGATCGGCGTGGAGGAAGCGCTGGTGCGCTGCATGTTCGGCTGAGTACGTCGGGGGCAGGGGCGCGCGTCCGCGGCAAGCCTTGGGCTCCGGGTGCGGTTGTCCGTGCGCGGCGGGTACGGCCGAGCCCGCCCGCCTTCGCGCGTTTTTTGGCTATCCTCCCTGACGGCTCTACTGATGCAGGGGTGGATGTGAAGTTGCGGATCCTGTGGCTGGCGGCGGCGCTGGCCGTGACGCCGGCGTTGGCCGAAGACGTGCCGTTCAACGGCCGCATGCTGGAACTCGGGGCGGGCGAGGAGGCCAGGCCGATCCTGCGCATGAGCGGCACCCAGTACGCCATCCAGCGCAACGGCGAGCAGCTGGTGGAGATGGCGCGCAACTGCCTTGCCGGGCAGGGCGGTATCGTCGTCGAATCCGTCGATCCGGCGCAGGGCCTGCTGCTGGCCAGCGTGGAGACGGGCTTCCGCGCCAGTTTCTCCGCGCAGACGCTGCGCAGCCGGCTGCGCTTCGAGGCTGGCGACGGTCGTTTCCAGATCGTCGAATCGGACTTTGCGCTGGCCCAGGGCGGCGACGAGGGCAGCGTCGCCTACGGGCCGCTGCTGCAGTCCGGCGGCATCTGGGAAAAGGGGCTGGAGGCGCTGCTGCAGACCGAAAACCGGCTGGTGGATTGCCTGTACCGCTAGCCTGCGGTCAGCGGTCGACCAGTTCGCCGCC
>JANJSW010000090.1 GCA_024711415.1 Thermomonas sp.
CGATGCCACCGTCCAGGCCGATGAAGATGCCGAAATCGGTGATCGACTTGATCTGGCCTTCGACCTTGTCGCCCTTCTTGTGGATGGCGGCGAAGGTTTCCCACGGGTTGCTGGTGACCTGCTTGATGCCCAGCGAGATGCGGCGACGCTCTTCGTCCACGTCCAGCACCATGACCTCGAGCTCGTCACCGACCTGCACCACCTTGGCCGGGTTGACGTTCTTGTTGGTCCAGTCCATCTCGGACACGTGCACCAGGCCTTCCACGCCCGGCTCGATCTCGACGAACGCGCCGTAATCGGTGACGTTGGAGACCTTGCCGAACACGCGGCAGTTGGACGGGTAGCGACGGGCGATGTTGTCCCACGGATCCTCGCCCAGCTGCTTCAGGCCTAGCGACACGCGGTTGCGCTCGCGGTCGTACTTGAGCACGCGGACGTCCAGCTCCTGGCCCACTTCGACCACTTCGGACGGATGACGCACGCGCTTCCACGCCATGTCGGTGATGTGCAGCAGGCCGTCGATGCCGCCGAGGTCGACGAACGCGCCGTAGTCGGTCAGGTTCTTGACCACGCCCTTGAGCACGGCGCCCTCGACCAGCTTCTCCATCAGCTGCTCGCGCTCTTCCGAATGCTCGGTCTCGACCACCGCGCGGCGGGAGACGACCACGTTGTTGCGCTTGCGGTCGAGCTTGATGAGCTTGAACTCCAGCTCCTTGCCTTCCAGGTAGACCGGGTCGCGGACCGGGCGCACGTCGACCAGCGAGCCCGGCAGGAACGCGCGGACGTCCTTGATGTCGACGGTGAAGCCGCCCTTCACCTTGCCGCTGATGCGGCCGACGATGGTGGCGTTGGCTTCCAGCGCCTCCTCCAGCTCGTCCCACACCATGGCGCGCTTGGCCTTCTCGCGCGACAGCACGGTTTCGCCAAAGCCGTTTTCCAGCGAGTCGAGGGCGACCTTGACCTCGTCGCCGATGCCGACGTCGATTTCACCGGCGTCGTTGCGGAACTGTTCGATCGGGACGATGCCCTCGGACTTCAGGCCGGCGTTGATGACCACGACGTCATTGCGGACGTCGACCACGATGCCCTTGACGATGGCGCCGGGCTTGATCTTGGCCCAATTGGCCTGGCTGGCTTCAAACAGTTCGGCGAAGGATTCGGTAGCTACGGAGTTCATGAAAAATCTCGGGTGGATACACAGGCGGCCCACAGCAACGGGGCGGCCCACCTTGGGTTGGTTGGCGTTCGCGCAGGAGGCGCTTGGCCATGTGTGGACGGAGGAAAACCGCAGGCACGGATGTGCCCGCGGAACTGTGTCTGCAGCGCTGGAACCGGAGCCGTCAGGCCGTATGGCGGGTGACGACGTCCAATACCCGGGCGACAACCGCATCGATGGGCAGGCCGGTGGTGTCGATGAGGACGGCATCGGTTGCCGGACGCAGCGGCGCCACCGCGCGACTGGCATCGCGGGCATCGCGGGCGAGGATCTCGCGCAGCAGACCGTCGATTGTGACCGAAACCCCTTTGTCTTTCAACTGCTTATAGCGCCTCTCCGCGCGCTCCTCGGCGCTGGCGGTCAAAAACACCTTGTGACCGGCATCGGGAAAGATCACCGTCCCCATGTCGCGGCCGTCGGCCACCAGCCCCGGCGGCTGGCGGAAGGCGCGCTGGCGCTCCTTCAGGGCCGAGCGAACCTCGGGGATGGCGGCGATGGCGGAGGCCGCCGCGCCGGCGGTTTCGGTGCGCAGCTCCAGGGTGGCGTCGACGCCGTTGACGATGACCCGCGGCTCGCCGTCGCCGTCGTCGCGGAAACCGACCTCGGTATCGAAGGTGCAGCGCACCAGCGCCGAGGCATCGGACAGGTCCAGGTCCGACCAGCCCGCGGCGATCCCCACGGCGCGGTACAACGCGCCGGAATCGAGGTAGTGCCAGCCCAGCCGGGCGGCGACAAGGCGACTGATGGTGCCCTTGCCGGAGCCGGAAGGGCCGTCGATGGTGAGAACCGGGACGGATGAATTCATGCCCGGCATTATGGAACCAACCCGCCGGCGGCGCAGGCCGCGCGAAGGAAACATCCCAACCTGTTGAAAAGGCAGCCGAATACCCGTTAGAATGCGCGGCTTCGCGTCATCCCATTCCATTTGCCGAGGTTTCATCATGAAGGTCCTGTCCTCCCTGAAGTCGGCGAAGGCCCGTCACCGCGACTGCAAGGTGGTTCGCCGTCGTGGCAAGGTCTTCGTGATCTGCAAGTCCAACCCGCGTTTCAAGGCGCGCCAGCGCTGAGACCGGCGTGAAGGTGCCGCGCCCTGTGCGCGGCCCGACCCCGTGAAGGCCGCCGCAAGGCGGCCTTTTGCGTATCGGCATAGAATCCGGCCTCCAACCCATCGGGAGCTCCGCCATGCGCCGCACGTCCCGCATCCTCGTCCTCGCCCTGCTTGCCACCGCCTCCGGAATCGCCTGCGCCGGCGACACGCTGCTGATCCAGCGCGTCCAGGAAGAGCCGGGCAGCCTGCCCGCGCGCGGCCTGCGCATGGCCCAGGTGGAAGCCCGTTACGGTGCACCGGCCGAGCGCCTGGACCGTCGCGGTGGCCAGAAGCGGGCGTGGCCGGTCATCGACCGCTGGGTCTATCCCGCCTTCACCGTCTATTTCGAGAAAGGCCGGGTGATCGACGCGGTGGCCAACAAGGCCGGCGCGGACGAGATCGGCCCCAAGCCGGCTGCCCGCTGACGCCATCCCTCCCCCCATCCTGCGCCGCGGCGCGGGACTTCCCTGCAGAACCGATGACCGAAACTTCCGTGCGCTTCCCCGCCGAGTGGGAACCCCAGTCGGCGATCCTGATCGCGTGGCCGCATGCCGGCACCGACTGGGCCGACCGCCTTGGCGATGTCGAGGACACCTACATCGCGCTGGTGCAGGCGATCACCCGCTTCCAGCCGGTGCTGATCTGCGTGGCCGACGACGACGTCGAAACCTATGCCGACATCCGCCTGCGCTCCAACCGGGTGGACATGGCGCGCGTCCGGTTCGTGACCGTCGCCTACGACGACACCTGGCTGCGCGATTCCGGGCCCATCTCGCTGCGTGACGGCGACCGCCTGCGCCTGCTCGATTTCCGCTTCACCGCCTGGGGCGGCAAGTTCGAAGCCGGCCGCGACGACCTGCTGGTGGAAACGCTGGCCGCGCAGGGCGTGTTCGGCGATGCCGCGCGCCAGCGCATCGATTTCGCGCTCGAAGGCGGCGGCATCGAGACCGACGGCAACGGCACCCTGCTCACCACCTGGCACTGCCTGCATGAGCGCCATCCCGACGCCAGCCGCGAGGCGCTGACCGCGCAGCTGTCGGCATGGCTGCACCAGGAGCGCGTGCTGTGGCTGGACCACGGTACGCTGGAGGGCGACGACACCGACGCCCATATCGACACCCTGGCTCGCTTCGCGCCCGGCGATGCGATCGTGTTCCAGGCCTGCGATGACGAGGCGGACTCGCATTACCCCGACCTCAAGGCGATGGCCGACGAGATCGCCGCGCTGCGCACCCGTGACGGCATGCCGTATCGCCTGTTCCCGCTGCCGTGGGCCAGGCCCGTCCTCGACTCCGGCGAAGACGGCCAGCCGCGCCGCCTTGCCGCCAGCTATGCCAACTTCCTGATCATCAACGGCGCGGTGTTGATGCCGGCTTACGGCGATGCGGCCGACAATGCCGCGGCCGCGGTGCTGGCGCAGGCGTTCCCCGGCCGCGAAATCGTGCAGGTACCCTGCCGCCCGCTGATCTGGCAGAACGGCAGCCTGCACTGCATCACCATGCAATTGCCGGAGGGTCTGGTCTGATGTCCAGGTACAGCAAGCTTCCCGTCGCTCTGGTGCAGGAGCGCAACCATGGCGACGCCGAGGCCAACCTCGCGGTGATCGAAACCCGCGTGGCCGAGGCTGCGAAATCGGGGGCGAAACTCGTCCTGCTGCAGGAACTGCACAACGGCGCGTACTTCTGCCAGCACGAGTCGGTGGACGAATTCGACCTGGCCGAACCCATTCCCGGCCCTTCGACCGCGCGCCTGTCGGTGCTGGCGAAGCAGCACGGCGTGGTGCTGGTCAGTTCGCTGTTCGAGAAGCGCGCGACCGGGCTGTACCACAACACCGCGGTGGTGTTCGACGCCGACGGCAGCACCGCGGGCAAGTACCGCAAGATGCACATCCCCGACGATCCGGGCTTCTACGAGAAGTTCTACTTCACGCCGGGCGACCTCGGCTTCACGCCCATCGACACTTCGGTGGGCCGGCTGGGCGTGCTGGTGTGCTGGGATCAGTGGTATCCGGAAGGCGCCCGACTGATGGCGCTGGCCGGCGCCGAGCTGCTGCTGTATCCCACCGCGATCGGCTGGGACCCGGACGATGCGCAGGACGAGAAGACCCGCCAGCGCGATGCCTGGGTGCTCAGCCACCGCGACCATGCCGTGGCCAACGGCCTGCCGGTACTGTCGTGCAACCGCGTCGGCCATGAGGTTTCGCCGCTGGGCGCATCCGGCATCGATTTCTGGGGCAACAGCCACGTGCTGGGGCCGCAGGGCGAGTTCATCGCCGAAGCCGGCACCGAGCCGACCCTGCTGCTGGCCGAGGTGGACATGCAGCGCAGCGAACACGTGCGCCGGATCTGGCCGTTCCTGCGCGACCGCCGCATCGACGCCTACGGCGACCTGACGAAGCGCTACCGTGACTGAGGCCGCCACGCAGGACAGCGCCAGCTACGCCGGCCAGCCCGTCATCGAGCTGGAGCGCGACGGCGTCCGCTACACCCTGCTGGGCACCGCCCACGTGTCCAAGGCCAGCATCGACGCGGTCAACGCCGCCATCGACAGCGGCCGCTTCGACGCGGTGGCGGTGGAACTGGACGAGCAGCGCCACAAGGCGCTGACCCAGCCCGACGCGCTGGCGCAGCTGGATCTGGTCAAGGTGATCCGCGAGAAGAAGGTGGCGCCGTTTGCCGCCAACCTGGCGCTGGCGGCCTACCAGCGCCGGCTGGCAGAACAGCTGGGCA
>JANJSW010000001.1 GCA_024711415.1 Thermomonas sp.
GTCGACGGTGATCAACTGGCCGGCGTTGGCGCCGACCTGGAAGGCCTGGCCGGCGAAGTTGCCGTCCAGCAGCTTGGTGCCGTTGAACTCGGTCTGGCTGGCCACGCGCTGGATTTCGGCCTGCAGCTGGGTCACTTCCGCCTGCAGCGCTTCACGGTCGGTGGTGGAGTTGGTGGCGTTGGACGACGGCACCGCCAGCTCACGGATGCGCTGCAGGTTGTTGCCGATCTCGGCCATCGCGCCTTCGGCGGTCTGCGCCAGCGAGATGCCGTCGTTGGCGTTGCGCGCCGCCTGGTTCAGGCCGCGGATCTGGGTGGTGAAGCGCTCGGAAATCGCCAGGCCGGCGGCGTCGTCCTTGGCGCTGTTGATGCGCAGACCCGAGGACAGGCGCTGGATGGTGGTGCCCAGGCTGGCGTTGTTGGCCCCGAGGTTGCGCTGCGAGTTCAGCGACATCACGTTGGTGTTGATGATGGACATTGCTGTTGTCTCCTGGAAGGTGATGCCGTGGGTCAGGGCGTTGCCGGTTGAGGTCCGCAGGGGTTTGCCGGTTTCGGTTCGGCCCTGTCCTCTGCAATCCCGGTATCGGGCCCGCGTGCGGTTTCTTGAGGTAAATGTCCGGATTTGCGGACTGCTTCGCAGAAATAAAAAATTTTCCGTGAAGGCCCTAAAGATTCCTCAAGCCTGCATTCGCGATGCGAAGCCATGGCTTGCATACCGGTATCGGCGGCGTGCCGACGGCCTGAAATCGGGCGATGCGGGCGACAACCGCGGCGTACGCTGACAAGCTTGCCCGCACAGCCATGCACGAGCCTGCCGGAGCCGTCTGATGAAACGTCCCCATCTGCCGCGCGGCGTGGTTGCGCTGGGCTTCGTGAGCCTGTTCATGGACACCTCCTCGGATATGGTGCACAGCCTGCTGCCGGTGTTCCTGGTCAGCGTGCTGGGCGTCAGCGCGATGTCCGTGGGCATCATCGAGGGCATCGCCGAGGCGACTGCGGCGATCGTCAAGGTGTTTTCCGGCACGCTCAGCGACTGGATCGGCAGGCGCAAGCCGCTGGTGCTGCTGGGCTACGGGCTGGCGGCGTTGACCAAGCCGCTGTTCCCGCTGGCGTCGGGGCTGGGCATGGTGCTGGCGGCGCGCTTCGTGGACCGCATCGGCAAGGGCATCCGCGGGGCGCCGCGCGATGCGCTGGTGGCTGACATCACCCCGCCGGCGTCGCGCGGCGCGGCGTACGGGCTGCGGCAATCGATGGATACCGTGGGTGCATTCGCTGGGCCCTGCATCGCGCTGCTGCTGATGGCTGCCAGCGGCGACGACTTCAGGCTGGTGTTCTGGGTGGCGGTGGTGCCGGCGGTGGTCTCGGTGCTGTTCATCGTGTGGGGCGTGCAGGAGCCGGACAAGCTGGAGGTCGTCCACCGGCGGCGCTCGCCGATCCATCGCGACGAACTGCGCAGGCTGCCGGCGGCCTACTGGCTGGTGATCGCGTTCGCCACCGCGCTGACGCTGGCGCGATTCAGCGAGGCGTTCCTGTTGTTGCGCGCGACCAGCGTGGGGTTGGCGGCGACCTGGGTGCCGCTGGTGCTGATCGTGATGAACGTGGTGTACGCGGCCAGCGCGTGGCCGTTCGGGCACTGGTCCGATCGCGGCGACCGCTTCCGCCTGCTGGCGCTGGGCATCGTGTTCCTGGTCGCGGCCGACGTGGTGCTGGCGCTGGCCTCGTCGATCGGCTGGGTACTGGCCGGCACCGTGCTATGGGGGTTGCACATGGGGGCGACGCAGGGCTTGCTGGCCACGCTGGTCGCCGATGCCTCGCCCCCCGACCTGCGCGGTACCGCGTTCGGCCTGTTCAACCTGGCGACCGGCCTGGCACTGCTGCTGGCCAGTTTCCTGGCCGGCGCGCTGTGGACGGCGGCGGGGCCGGCAATGACCTTCGCCGCCGGCGCCGGGTTTTCACTGCTGGCGCTGGTCGGGCTGGTCGTGGTCAGCCGGCGGGCGCGGGTTGCAGCGGCCTGATGGCCGGGCGGTAGATGCTGGCCCCGGTGCCGCCTCAGAGCTTGTTGAACAGCGACATGCCCTGCGTCTGCAGCATGGTCTTCTGCGCGGCTTCCAGCGCCAGCAGCTGCATGTTGAGGCGGCTGATGGCCTCGGCGTAGTCGGTTTCGCGCAGGCTGGCCAGTGATTCGGCCAGGGTGACGCTTTGCAGGCTGCGGCCGTCGTTGGCGGTGTCGATGTCGTTCATGCGGGCGCCGACGCCGGAGCGCAGCGACAGCATGTGGCCCTGCGCGGTGGTGATGTCGCCGATGGCGCTGCCGAAGGCGTTGACGCGACGGGCGTTGTCGGCAGGCGCGGTGCCGGGCAGCAGCAGCGCGTCGGCGAAGGCCTGCAGGGTGGCGAACACGTCCCGGTTGGGCGCGGTTTCCACGGTGAACGTGTCGCCGGCGGCGGGGCTGCCGCTGATGCTGAATTCCACGCCCAGTCCGGACGATGCGGGCGGTACGGCGCTGCCGCTGGTCCAGCTGCCGGTGACCGGCGGCGCCAGCGGGTTGCCGCCGGCATCGACGATTTCGTACGTGTCCGGGGCGGTGAAGCGCAGGGTGAGGGTGTCGCCGTTCCAGGTGCTGGCATCGGTGGCCTGGGCGCTGTTCAGCAGGCCGCTGCCGGTATTGCCGGCGCCGGCGCTGCCGCGCGCGTAGCCATCACCGGTGCGCACGCGCAGGAACACCGCGCTGCCTGGGTCGCCGTCCTCGATCGCCACGTCCGGCGCCACTTCCACCGCGTTGCGGCCGTCGTCGCCGTGGTAGGTCACGCTGCCGGCGTTGTCGGTGAACGGGATGACCCCGTCGCGGGTGCCGGCGAACAGGCGACGGCCGTTGCCGTCGTCGCGGTTGGCGATGTCCAGCAGGTTCTTGCGCAGCTGCAGCACTTCGGTGGCGATGGCCTTGCGGTCGTCCGGCCCCAGCGCGCCGCTGTTGGCCTGGATGGCCAGTTCACGGGCGCGGGTGAGGCTGTCGTTGGCATCGACCAGGGCGTTCTCCTGCATGCGCAGGCGGTGGTCCACGCGCAGGGCGTCGCTGTCGTACTGGGTCAGTGCGGCCTGCAGGTGATCCAGACGCTGGGCAGAGGCCATGCCCACGGGGTCGTCCTTGCCCTGGGTGAGCTTCACGCCACTACTGATCTGCTGCTGCAGGCGGCTGATTTCGCTCTGCCGGCCGAGCAGGCTGTTCAGGCCTTGCATGTACAGGCTCTGGGTGGACAGGCGCAGGGTCATGGGGCCTCCTTCACGGCATCAGCGGCGCACGGCGCCGAGCAGTGCCTGGAACATGGTATCGGCAGTGGCGATCACCTGCGCGGCAGCCTGGTAGGCCTGCTGGTAGCGCAGCATGTTGGTGGCTTCCTCGTCGAGGTTGACGCCGGAAACGGACTCGCGCTCGGCCACGATCTGGTCGTCCATGACTTGCTGCGCGTCGAGGTTGAGCTGGGCATGGCGCGCATCGCCACCGACGCGGGCGGTGAGCTGCGACAGGCCGGCGGTGACATCGTTGCGACCGCCGTTGAGCACCGCTTTGGCATCCACCGCTGCCAGCAGGCGCGCGTTGGCGTTGTCGGAGGAGCGCGGGCCGGTGCGGCCGAGGTTGATCTCGTCGCCGGCGGCCGGGTTGCCTTTCAGCACCAGCGACCAGCCGCTGCCGGTGATGGTGTCGCCGGGCGCGTAGGCGATCGGCGGGCCGCCGTCGATGGTGTAGGTATTGGCGTCGAGGAAGCTGATGTTGGCGCTGGTGAAACCGGCAAACAGGGCGGGATCGGTGACGCTGGCGGTGCCGCCGCTGACGTTGCCGATGTTGCCGGCGTCCAGCCCCACCGTCATCGGCGCGGCGGCGGCGATCTGGCCGGGGTCGGTCAGGGCCAGCCTGATGTCGGCGGCGGCCGCGGCGGTGGGCTGCAGCAGGAAGCGGTCGCCGGCGGTGGCGCTGCCCGACAGCACCAGTTCCACCCCTTCCACCACGAGCGGATCGGCAGCGTTGCCGGTGCCGGTCATCGCCACCGCTTGCCCGGTATCGGCGCGGGCGGCGCTCCAGGCAGCGCCGTCGAAACGCAGCACCAGGTTGTTGCCGGTCAGCGCGCCAACGTCGCCGACGCTGGTGGCGAAGCTGGCGGTGGAGGCCGCGGCGTTGCCGCTGTGCGGGTAGATCTTCGGGTCGGGCAGGGTGAAGAAGTCGGCGCCCGGATTGCCGGCGTAGTCGATGCCGCCGCGCTGGGTGGCGTTGAACGTCTCGGCGAAGGCGGTGGCCAGGCGGCCCAGTTCGGCGCGGGCCGGATCGAGCACGTTGCCGCGGAATTCCAGCAGGCCGCCGATCGCGCCCGAGACCGAGCCGGCCGGCAGCGGCACCGGGCCGGCCGGCGACTGCACCGCGAGCTGCGCGCGGTTGGCCTGGTAGGGGTCGGGCACGGTGGACAGCTGCATGGCGCGCGCGCCCAGCACCATCGGCTGGCCGCCGATGGTGAACACGTTCATCGCGCCGTCGTCCTGCAGCACGCCTTCGGCACCGACCAGCGCCGACAGCTGGCCCACGCGCAGGTCGCGCTGGTCCAGCAGATCAGGGGAAGCGTTGTCGCCGGAGGCGATGATGTCGCGGTTGAGGTTGGCGATCTCGCCTGCCAGCTGGTTGGCGGCGCTGATGTTGTCGCGCAGGCTGGCCTCGACCTCGTTGCCGAGCTGATCCAGGTGCCCGTCGAGGGTGCGCCAGCGGGTGGCCAGTTGGCCACCGGTGGTCAGCATCTGGCTGCGCGCGGCGGTGGAGGTGGGGTCGGCCACCACGCCCTTGGCCGCGCTGAAGAAGCTCGACCAGGTGGTGGCCAGGCCGGTGGTGGGATCGGAAACCAGCTTGTCCACCCGCGACGACAGTCCGGCCATCTGGGTCAGCCGGCCCATTTCGCCGGCGCTGTCGAGCTGGCGCGCGTACACCAGTCCGTCGGCAAGCCGGCGCAGGCGATCGACGTCGACGCCTTGGCCGATGCTGATCCGGCCCGGCTGGCCCGGCCGCGCTTCGAGTTCCACCCGCTGGCGGCTGTAGCCGGGGGTGGTGGCATTGGCCACGTTGTGGCCGACGGTGGACATCGCCCGCTGGAAGGCCAGCAGGGCGGATGCGCCGGTTCCGAGTACGCCGCCAGTCGGCATCGTTTAACCCTCCAGTCCGGCCAGCGCACGGCGCATGGTAGCGCCGTCGGCAATCGCCACGATCTTGGCCGCGTAGGCCGGATCGGTGGCGTAGCCGGCGCGCTGCAGCGCCTTCGCGAAATGATGGACGTCTCCGCCCGTGCCGCGGGCGTCGGCATAGCGCGGATTCTTCAGCAGCCGGGTGTAGTCGGCGAAGCTGTCCGCCGGGCTGCCGTAGCTGCGGAACGCGGCGCGTTCGCCGACCCGCTGGCCGTTGACGTATTCGTGGGTGGCGGCATCGACCTTGTCGCCGCGCCAGCTGCCGCCCGCCTTGATGCCGAACAGGTTGTGCGAGGTGACGCCTTCGCGACCGGCCAGACGACGGCCCCAGCCGGTTTCCAGCGCGGCCTGCGCGACCAGTGCCTTGGCCGGCACGCCCAGCTCTTCGGCGGCCTTGCGCGCATGCGGCCAGACCGAGCGGGCGAAGGCTTCCGGGCTGCTGCAGTCCAGCGGCGCGTTTTCGTCGCAGGTCTGCGCGGCCGCCGCCAGCGGCGGACGCAGCGCCGCTGCCGGTATCGCCATCGCCTGCAGCGAGGTGCCGCTGCTGGCGGGTGCCAGCGACAGCGAACTGCCGCGCAGGCCGGCCGGCAATGGCAGACCCGACGGCGTGTCGGCGGCGGGCAGCGCCATCGGCGCATTCGGTTGGCGCAGCGGCAGCCCGCCGGCCGGCGCTGCCGGGGTGGCGGTGGTGCCGGACAGCTGGCGGATGATCATCGGCTGCAGGCCCAGCCCGCGGCCCTTGGTCAATTCCTTGGCCAGCGCCTGGTCGTACATGTCGCGATAGCTGTTGTCGCCACCGAACGGATCGCCCGGGGTCGCGCTGCGCATGCTCTTGATCAGCATCTGCGCGAACTGGCTCTCCAGCCCGCGCGCGGCCTCCTCCACGCGGGCGCGCGGGGTCGCCTCGGGGCGTTGCAGGGGGAAGGCGGTGGCGACGGGCAAGCGCATGTCAGGATGGATGCAAAGGGCATGCCATCGGGATCAGATCACTTCCAGCTCGGCACGCAGCGCGCCGGCCTGCTTGAGTGCTTCCAGGATGGCCACGATGTCGCCCGGGGCGGCGCCGACCGCATTCACCGCGCGCACGATCTCCTCCAGCGAGGTGCCGCCCTTGAACATCACCATGTGGCTGCCCTGCACGTCGGCGTTCACGCTGGACTGCGGCGCGACCACGGTGCTGCCGCGGCCGAACGGTTCCGGCTGGCTGACCTGGGTGGCCTCGCTGATGGTGACGGTGAGCGAGCCGTGCGCCACCGCGGCCGGCAGCACGCTGACCTGTCCGCCCATCACCACGGTGCCGGAGCGGGCGTTGACGATGACCTTGGCGGCGGCGGTACCCGGATCCACGTCCAGCGCCTCCAATGCGGCCAGGAAGCTGATCCGGTCGCCCGGCGGCGGCGCGATCTCGATGGTCACGCCGTCCAGCGCGCGGGCGCTGCCGGCGCCGAAGCTGCGGTTGACCGCCGACACGATCCGCGAGGCGGTGGTGAAGTCGGATTCGTGCAGGTTCAGCACCACCTTGTCACTGGCGTTGGAGGCCGGCACCGAGCGTTCGACGATGGCGCCGGACGGGATCCGGCCGCCGTTGGGCGCGTTGACCGAGATCCGCGAGCCGTCACGCCCGGAAGCGCCGAAGCCGCTGACCACCAGACTGCCCTGGGCGATGGCGTAGACCTCGCCATCGGCGCCCTTGAGCTGGGTCATCAGCAGGCTGCCGCCGCGCAGCGAACCGGCGTTGCCGATCGAGGACACGGTGACGTCGATCGGCTGGCCGGGCTTGGCGAACGCGGGCAGTTCGGCGTGCACGGCCACCGCGGCCACGTTCTTGAGCTGCGGATTGACGTTGGGCGGGATCGACACGCCCAGTTGGTCGAGCATGGTGCGCAGGCTCTGCACGGTGAACGGGGTCTGGCTGGTGCGGTCGCCGCTGCCGTCCAGGCCCACCACCAGGCCGTAGCCGATCAGCGGGTTGCCGCGCACGCCGGCCACCTGCGCCAGATCCTTGACACGTTCGGCCTGCGCCGGCGGCGCCAGCGCCAGCGTGCACAGCAGGGCGGCCAACGCGGTTGCGATACGTTTCATCGTCGGCGGCCTCAGTAGGGGAACAGCGCGGAATTGAAGAAGCGGCCCAGCCAGCCCATCGCGTTGGAGCGGGCAAGGGTGCCGCGACCGCCGTAGACGATGCGGGCATCGGCCACGCGATCGGAGGTGATGCGGTTGTCGGCATTGATGTCGGTGCGGCGGACGATCCCCTGGACCTGCACCAACTCGTCGCCCTGGTTCAGGCGCAACTGTTTGTCGCCGCGCACCAGCAGGTTGCCGTTACCGAGGTCCTGCACCACCCGCACGGTCAGCTGGCCTTCCAGTTCATTGCTTTGCGCACTGTTGCCGTTGCCGGCGAAATCGCGCCCGCCTTCCACCGACGCCGACAGCAGGGATTTTCCGTTCAACGTGACTTGCTGCCCCGCCAGGGTCGGTGCCGCCATGTCGACGCCGCTCTTCTTGGTGATGGCGGTATTGGCCTTGGTGGTGGCAGTGGTGCTTTCCACCAGCACGATGGTCAGCAGGTCACCGACGTCGCTGGCCTTGTTGTCCTGGAACAGGCGCATCGGCTTGCCGGTGCGGCCGGCATAGATCGAGCCGCCGCCGTCGCCCGGGCCGGGCGCGGCGCGCAGCGGCTGCGGCGCGGGTTCCGCGTACTGCGCGACGGGGGCGTCGAACGGGCGCACGTCGCCCTGCAGCTTGTTGACCGTGGCGCAGGCAGACAGGCCGAAGACTGCGGCTGCCAGCGCGGCGGCGCGGGCGAGAGGGGCGACGCGGCTCATGGCGGTGCTCACACGTTGTTGTTCAGGAACGCCAGCATCTGGTCGGTGGTGGAGATCGCCTTGGCGTTGGTCTCGTAGGCGCGCTGGGTTTCGATCATCGACACCAGCTCCTCCACCACGTTGACGTTGGAAGCTTCCAGCGCGCCCTGGATCAGCCGGCCGAGGCCGCCGGTGCCGGGGCCGCCGGTCTGCGCCGGGCCGCTGGCGCCGGTTTCGGCGAACAGGTTCTCGCCCAGCGCCTGAAGGCCGGCCGGGTTGACGAAATCGGCCAGGGTCAGCGCGCCGATCTGCACCGGCTGCGCCTGTCCGGCCAGCTGCACGCTGACCGTGCCGTCGGCGCCGATGGTCACGCTCTGCGCGCCTTCCGGCAGCTGCAGGCCGGGCTGCACCGGGTAGCCCTCGTTGGTCACCACTTCGCCCTGCGCATTGATCTGGAAGCTGCCGTCGCGGGTGTAGGCGGAGCTGCCATCCGGCATCAGCACCTCGAAGAAGCCGCGGCCGTTGATGGCCGTATCCAGCGCGTTGCCGGTCTGGTTCAGGCTGCCCTGCACGAACTGCTTGGCGGTGGCCGCCACCCGCACGCCGGTGCCGATCTGCAAGCCGGTGGGCAGCTGGGTCTGCTCGGAGGTGGCGCCGCCGGGCTGGCGGATGGTCTGGTACAGCAGGTCTTCGAAGCTGGCGCGGTCGCGCTTGAAGCCGGTGGTGTTGGTATTGGCGAGGTTGTTGGAGATCACCGCCATCTTGGTCTGCTGGGCATCGAGGCCGGTCTTGGCGATCCACAGGGACTGGGTCATGACGGGGTTCCTTTCAGTTCAATTCGGGGATTTCATACGCCGCGGTCAGCGCATCGACACCAGCGAGGCGCTGGCGCGCGCGTTCTCGTCGGCACGTTGCAAGAGCTGTACCTGCATTTCGAACTTGCGCGCCAGCTCGATCATCGACACCAGCGCATCGGCCGGGCGGACGTTGCTGTCTTCCAGCGTGCCGGCGGTCAGCGAGGCGCCGGTGGCGGGCTGCGGGGCGATGCCGGCGCGCGGGCGCATCAGGCCATCGTCGCCGCGCTCGAGTTCGGTGGTCTTGGCTTCGATGAGTTGCAGCCGGCCGGCTTCGGCGATGGTCGAGGGTGGCTGGCCCAGCGGCACGGTCGAGATGGTGCCGTCGCTGGCGATGTCCATGCTCTGGCTGGGCGGGATCGCCAGCGGCGCGCCGTCCGCGCCCAGCACCAGCTGGCCGCTGGCGGTGGACAGCAGGCCGTTGGCATTGATGGTGAGGTCGCCGGCGCGGGTGTAGGCGGTGGCCCCGGTGCCGTCCTGCACCGCCAGCCAGCGCTCCTGGTGCAGGGCGATGTCGAGCGGGTTGCCGGTCTGCCGGATCGCGCCCATGCGGGCGTCGATGCCGAGCGTGCGCGCTTCGGTGGCCACCCGTGACGGAAAGCCAGGCCCTTCGATGGGCTTCGCCGATGTGGCTTCCAGCGTGGCCTGGAAGCCCACCCGGTCGGCATTGGCGAGGTTGTTGGCCACGGTGGCCTGGCCGCGCAGCATGGCGCTGGCGCCGGTCATCG
>JANJSW010000075.1 GCA_024711415.1 Thermomonas sp.
CGCGGCCGTACGCCGGAAGAAGACCTGGCGCTGGAAGCCGAGCTGCTGGCCGACCCGAAGGAGCGCGCCGAGCACCTGATGCTGATCGACCTCGGCCGCAACGATGTCGGCCATGTCGCCCGGCCGGGCAGCGTGGACGTAGGCGAGCGCTTCGTGATCGAGCGCTACAGCCACGTCATGCACATCGTCAGCGAGGTGACCGGCCGGTTGAAGGAAGGGCTGGGCTACGCCGACGTGCTGCGCGCCACCTTCCCCGCCGGCACCGTGTCCGGCGCGCCCAAGATTCGCGCGCTGGAAATCATCCGTCAGCTGGAGCCGGTCAAGCGCAACGTCTATGCCGGCGCGATCGGCTACATCGGCTGGCATGGAGACGCCGACACCGCCATCGCCATCCGCACCGCGGTGATCCAGGACGGCCGCCTGCACGTGCAGGCCGGCGCCGGCATCGTGTTCGATTCCGACCCGCAGAAGGAATGGGACGAAACCATGAACAAGGGCCGCGCGCTGTTCCGCGCGGTGGCGCAGGCGGCGAAGGGATTGTGAATCCACCCATTGGAGGAAGCGCAGCGATGACAATGCGGATGTTGCAGGCGGCAGTGCTTTGGCTGGTGGCGGGCGCGGCGTTCGCGCAGGCGAACTCGATTCCCTCGCAGCCGCATCTGCTGGTGAAGGGGCAGGCAAGCCGCACGGTGATGCCGGATCGCTTCACCGTCGAACTGTTGCTGCAGGCGACGGATCCGTCGCCGGACAAGGCGCGGCAGGTCGTGCAGGCCGATGCAGTGAACGTGTTGGCGCTGCTGGCGAAGCATGAGGCGTTGTCCGATAGCGTCAGCGCCTCTTCACTGTCCATCGAGCCCGAGAAGGCGTACGAGAATGGCAAGTCAGTGTTCAAGGGGACGCGCGTAACCCGGCGCATCCGCGGCACGTTCGCTGCGCTGGATCGCCTGCAGGCGATGCTGGCATCGCTGGACACCAGTCCGCAGCTGCAGGTGACGTCGCTGCGGCCGACGTACTCGCAAGGCGGCAGGCTGCGTGCGGAGCTGAAGCGTGAAGCCGCGCAGCAGTCGCGGCGGACGGCGGACGGGCTGGCCTCGGCCTATGGCACGCGCATCACCGGCCTGTACACCATTTCGGACGTCGCGCCGGAGTTTGCCTACGGCGTGCGTGCCGGCGCCTGGGACACCCGGGATAGCGACGACGCTCCCGCGCCGCCAGCGCCACTGTCTTACCAGTCATCCAACGGAGACAACGTGACTGTCACCGGCAGCGCCGTTGCGCCGGAAAGCCTGCAGGCCGGAACCATCACCTACAGCGAAAATGTCTATGCGATCTTCCTGATCGCACCGTGAGAAATCCATGCTGCTGATGATCGACAACTACGACAGCTTTACCTTCAACCTCGTGCAGTACCTGCAGGAGCTGGGCGCGGAGGTGCGGGTGGAGCGCAACGACGCGCTCAGCGTGGCGCAGATCGAGGCGCTTGCGCCCGAGCGGATCGTGATTTCGCCCGGGCCGTGCACGCCGAACGAGGCCGGTGTCTCGCTGGACGTGCTGCGCGAGCTGGGTCCGCGCATCCCGGTGTTCGGCGTGTGCCTGGGCTACCAGGCGCTGGGTCAGGTATACGGCGGCAAGGTGGTGCGTGCGGGGCGGATCATGCATGGCAAGACCTCGCCCATCCACCATGAAGGAAGAGGCGTGTTCGCCGGCCTGCCGACGCCGTTCGAGGCCACCCGCTACCACTCGCTGGTGGTGGAAAAGACCAGCGTGCCCGACTGCCTGGAAGTGACCGCCTGGACCGAGAACGACGACGGCAGCGTGGAGGAGCTGATGGGCCTGCGCCACCGCGAACATCCGGTGGAAGGCGTGCAGTTCCATCCCGAATCCATCCTCACCCAGCACGGCCACGCGTTGCTGAAGAATTTCCTGGAGCGTTGACCATGCCCATCACCCCGCAGGAAGCCCTGCAGCGCACCATCGAGCACCGCGAGATCTTCTTCGACGAAATGGTCGACCTGATGCGCCAGATCATGCGTGGCGAAGTGTCGCCGGCGCTGACCTCGGCCATCCTCACCGGGCTGCGGGTGAAGAAGGAAACGGTCGGCGAGATCGCCGGTGCCGCCACCGTGATGCGCGAGTTCGCGCGGCCGGTGGCGGTGGCCGACAAGACCCGGCTGGTCGACATCGTCGGCACCGGCGGCGACGGCTCGCATACCTTCAACATTTCCACCTGCGCGATGTTCGTGGTCGCCGCGGCCGGCGCGCGCGTGGCCAAGCACGGCAACCGCAGCGTGTCGTCGAAGTCCGGCAGCGCCGACGCGCTGGAGGCGCTGGGCGCGGCGATCGAACTGCAGCCCGAGCAGGTGGCACGCGCGATCGAGGAGGTCGGCATTGGTTTCATGTTCGCGCCGATCCACCACCCGGCGATGAAGGTGGTGGCGCCGGTGCGCCGCGAGATGGGCGTGCGCACGATCTTCAACATCCTCGGCCCGCTGACCAATCCGGTGGGCGCCACCAGCATCCTGATGGGCGTGTTCCACCCGGACCTGGTCGGCATCCAGGCGCGCGTGCTGCACGAGCTGGGCGCCGAGCGCGCGCTGGTGGTGTGGGGGCGCGACAACATGGACGAGATCTCGCTGGGCGCCGGCACGCTGGTCGGCGAGCTGCGCGACGGCAAGGTGCGCGAATACGAGATCCATCCCGAGGATTTCGGCATCGCGATGTCGGCCAGCCGCAACCTGAAGGTGGCCGATCCGGCCGAATCCATCGCCATGCTGCGCGCGGTGCTGGACAACCAGCCCGGCCCGGCGCACGACATCGTCGCGCTCAACGCCGGCGCGGCGCTGTACGTGGCCGGCGTGGCCGACAGCATCGCCGATGGCTTGGCCCGCGCCCGCGCGGCCATCGTCGACGGCAGCGCGCGCGCGCGCATGCAGCAGTACGTCGCCACCAGCCGCGCGCTGGCCGCGGCCGGCTGACACCCAGAGATCCCTTCATCCGGAAGCACGTCCTTGAGCACCATCCTCGACACCATCCTGCGCCGCAAGCACGAAGAAGTGGCCGCCCGCCGCGAACAGGTATCCCTGTCCGAACTGAAGGTCCGCGCCGCCAGCGCACCGCCGCTGCGCGGCTTTGCCGACGCCGTCGCCGCGAAGATCGCGGCCGGCCGGGCG
>JANJSW010000211.1 GCA_024711415.1 Thermomonas sp.
CCGGTGCGCATCCTCGGCGGGCGGCCCGCGCCTGACAGCCTGCGCGCGGTGCGCGCGGCGCTGGCCCGCGGCGAGTGCGTGATCGTGTTCCCTGCCGGCGAGGTCTCTCGCCTGGGCCCGCGCGGGATCCGCGACGGCCGCTGGCGGCGCGGCTTCCTGCGCTTCGCCCGCGCCTGCGCTGCGCCGGTGCTGCCGGTGCGCATCGATGCGCGCAATTCGATGCTGTTCTACGGCGCCTCGGCCCTGTTCAAGCCGGCGGGCACGGCGCTGCTGGCGCGCGAGATGTTCGCCCGCCGCGCGCGCCGGGTGCGGCTGCGGGTGGGGACGCCGCGGCCGATCCCGGCCGATGCCGGCGACGAGCGCCTGCTGCGCGAGATCCGCCGCGAGCTGTATGCGCTGGGCACCCGCCGGCAGCGCGTGGAACAGGCCGGCGATGCAGGCCCGGAACCGGTGGCCGCCGCGATCGATCCGGCGCTGGTCGGCACGGCCGTGGCCGCGCTGCGCCTGCTCGGCCGGACCAGCGATGGCAAGCAGATCCGGGTGGGCACGCTGGCGGTGGATTCGCCGCTGCTGCACGAGATCGGCCGGCTGCGCGAGCTGACCTTCCGCGCGGTGGGCGAGGGCACCGGCCGTCGCCTCGATCTGGATGCCTGGGACAGCTGGTACGAACACATCGTGCTGTGGGACGAGGCCGCGGCGAAGATCGCCGGCGCCTACCGCATCGCCCGCGGCGCGCCGGTGCTGGCCGCGCACGGCCTGCGCGGCCTCTACACCGCCAGCCTGTTCGACTACGGCGAGGACGCACTGGCGCGGATCGCGCAGGGCATGGAGCTGGGGCGCAGCTTCGTGGCGCAGGACTACTGGGGCAGCCGCAGCATCGACTACCTGTGGCAGGGCATCGGCGCCTACCTGCGCGCGTATCCACGGGTGCGCTACCTGTTCGGTGCGGTCTCGATCAGCGCCGCGCTGCCGGCGGCGGCGCGTGCGCAGATCGTCGCCCACTACGCGCATTGGCACGGCGGCCCGCAGGGCGATGCGGTGTCGCGCCGCCCGTTCCACTACGAGGCCGCCGCCCCCGGCGATGCCGCGCTGGATGCCGACACCGCCTTCCGCGTGCTCAAGGCCAACCTCGACGCGCTGGGTGCGCAGGTGCCGATGCTCTACAAGCAGTACGTCGACCTGTGCGAGCCGGGCGGCGCGCGCTTCCTCGCTTTCGGCGTCGATCCCGATTTCAGCGATTCCGTGGACGGCCTGATCGAGGTGGACATCCAGCGGATGCGGCCGAAGAAGCGCCAGCGCTATCTCGGCGCGACGGCGGATGCCGCGGCGGACGTGGCCGGATAGGTGGGCGCGCCCGTCCGCCATGGCAAGTCCACGCCCGCGGTTGCAGCGCTGCCGCGGCCTGCGCCGCCGCTACCGCCATCGCGGCGCGCGGTGTTCATCTCCGACGTGCATCTGGGTGCACGCCATTGCCATGCCGCCGAACTGGCCGATTTCCTCGACGGGCTGCGCTGCGAGCGGCTGTACCTGGTGGGCGACATCGTCGACCTGTGGTGGATGGCGCAGCGCCGCGCCAGCTGGGGCGCCGCGCACAACCGGGTGGTGGAGGCACTGCACGCATTGCGCCGGCGCGACACCGAACTGGTCTACATCCCCGGCAACCACGACCGCCCGATCCGCCGCTTCTGCGGGCTGGCGCTGCCGGCGATGCGGGTACGCCGGCGCGCGGTTCACGTCACCGCCGATGGTCGCCGCCTGCTGGTGACGCACGGCGACGACTACGACGCGGCGACGCACTTCGGCAGCCTGCAGGAAAAATTAGGCGACTGGCTGTACTACCGCATCCTCACCGGCAACCAGTGGCTGAACGCCCTGCGCGGTCGGCTGGGACTGCGCTACTGGTCGCTGTCGGAATTCCTGAAATCGAAGAGCGGGGCGGCCGAACGCTACATCGGGTTGTTCGTGCAGGCCGGTCTGGACGACGCGCGCCGGCGCGGGCTGGACGGCATCGTCTGCGGGCATATCCACCGTGCCGCGCTGCTGCAGCGCGACGGCCTGCTCTACGCCAACGACGGCGATTGGGTGGAGAGCCTGAGCGCGCTGGTGGAGGAGCACGACGGCACCCTTCGGCTGCTCTCGCATCTGGGGCAGGTGCTGGCGGAAATCCCGCCGAGGATGCTGCCGATGGCGTGCGATACGGGCGAAGCCGCAGCCGCCTGAGCCGCGGCGCTCAGGCCGCGGCAGGCAGCGCGGGGGCGACGCCGGCGGCCAGCGCGTCGAAATAGTCGCGGGTCAGCCGCAGCTGTTCGTCGGCGCTCTGCGCACGGTTGACCACCGCGCGGAAGGCCGCGTTCTCCGGCCGGTCCTTCGCATACCAGCCCAAATGCTTGCGGGCGATGCGCACGCCCATCTCCTCACCGTAGAACGCATGCAGGGCATCGAGGTGGCCCAGCAGGATGTCGCGCACCTGCGCCGGCGAAGGCTCCGCCAGCTGTTCGCCGGTGCGCAGGTAGTGGGCGATGTGGCCAAGCAGCCAGGGCCGGCCCTGGGCGGCGCGGCCAATCATCACCGCGTCGCAGCCG